>VMDH01000017.1 GCA_008080945.1 Gammaproteobacteria bacterium
AAACAAAATGGCAAGAAGACAAAAAATTTTTTGAGGTTAAAAGTCCTGTAACCGGAGTGTTAACAGGCATCGCTCCATGTGATGATATAAAGCTAGCAATCACTCAGGAGTTTTCTTCTGAGGGAGACAAGCAATTGCTGATACTTTCATTGAGTCCTAAGCAAAGAATGGGCGGCAGCATTTTTTGCGAAGTAACAGGGCAATCAGCACCTCAAGCTACTCCAGATATAGAAAATATTAATGCGCTAAAAGAGCTATTTGATTTTGTACAAAGTGAGATTGCCGAAAATAATATTTTAGCCCTGCATGATATTTCAGATGGAGGCAGCCTTGTCAGTGCTCTAGAGATGTCCTTCGTTAACAAAGTTGGGTTGAATATTAAAGTTGATAACAACAAACAAAAAGCATTCAAACATTTATTTAATGAAGAAATTGGTTTGCTGGTGCAGACAAAGGAAGGCGAAGCTGAAGAAGTTATAAGAAAAGCCCAATCTCAGGGTCTGTATGCAGAGGTTTATGCTGAATTTAATACTACTCAAGATATTGTTTTATTTTCAGAAAACGAGGTCCGTTTCAAGGAATCTATTCAAAATTTAGAACTTCTTTGGAATAGTACCTCAAAAAATATTAAGGCTATAAGAAATGGATCTAGTTTTGCAGAAGATGAGTTTGTAAGCTTAATTAAGCAGCCTCATCCTCTGCATTTTGAACATACCTTTGAAAATGCGCCTATGATCAATACCCATTCACCAAAAGTTGCCATACTTAGGGAACAAGGCATCAATGGTCATATTGAGATGGCCGCTGCATTTTCAACGGCAGGATTTGAATCTCATGATGTGCATATGACTGATCTAATTACAGGACATAGAAAACTAGGAGATTTTGATGGGTTGGTCTTATGCGGTGGATTTTCTTATGGGGATGTTTTGGGGGCAGGAGGTGGCTGGGCATCTAACATTCTTTTTAATTCTTCACTAAAAGATCAATTTGCTGAGTTTTTTAATAGAGATACTGCTTTTACATTGGGAGTTTGTAATGGCTGCCAAGCACTGTCTGCTTTAAAGGAAATTATTCCTCAGGGAGACAACTGGGGACCATTCCAAAGAAATCTTTCCAAGCAGTTTGAATCCAGAACTACCCAAGTCACTATTGCAAATTCAAACTCTATCTTTTTTGAGGATATGGCTGGCTGGTCATTACCTATAGTGGTTGCCCATGGTGAAGGAAGACTTGATCTCAATAATAAAGCCTATCAATCTCTATTAACAAACAATCAAATTGCTATGCATTTTACCGATAGAGAGAAGCAGCCAACCAATATCTATCCCATTAATCCAAATGGATCTTTTATGGGGGCGACTGCTATTACTGCTGGTGATGGCAGAATTACAGCCATGATGCCTCATCCCGAACGAACTTTTTTAAATCAGCAGTTTTCATGGACTAAAGATAAAGAAATTGGTTTCAGTCCTTGGCATCAAATGTTCAGAAACGCTTACAAGTTCACTTCAAGTTAGAAAAATGAAAAAGGCGATTGATGTTTTTGGGAAGTGGGCTGAAACAGGTAAAGATGTTGGCATGGAGCAAGGTCATGCTAACTCGGTAAAGGAGATGCTTACCTTTGCTTTAGATGAAAGAGAAAGTATTGGTACAAATTTTAGCTTTTTAGATTTTGGATGTGGAAACGGTTGGGTTCCACGAATGGTCAAGGATAACCCTCTTTGCTCAAGAGCAGTGGGAATTGATGGTGCTGCACAAATGATTATCAATGCAAAATCTAGAGGAGGTGATGTTGAATATATTCATGCTGACATAAATACATATACTCCAAAATATAGGTTTGATCTTATTCATTCAATGGAGGTTTTATATTATTTGGAGGATCCAAAATACATTCTTAAAAAGATTGTGAGTGAATGGCTAACCGATGGCGGCAGATTAATAATCGGTATTGATCACTACTATGAAAACAAAGATTCTCACTCTTGGGAAGAGAAACTGCAAACACCAATGTTGATGTTAAAAGAGTCAGAGTGGCTGGATCTTTTTATATCATCTGGATTGAGTGAGATAAAGTCTTGGCGCTCTAATCAAGCTCAAAATTGGGCAGGCACGCTAGTGTTGACCGGGAAGAGGAACTAATTCTATGCATAAAATCATTTATTTTGTCCCAGAGGATAGCTTAGAAATCACCAAAAATGCCTTATTTGAAATAGGAGCTGGTTCTCAAGGAAATTACTCTCATTGTGCGTGGCAAACTCTTGGAATAGGCCAATTTAAGCCACTTCAAGGCAGCCATCCTGAAAGAGGCATTCAAGAAACTATTAATTCAGTTGAAGAGTACAGAGTCGAGATGCTTTGTGAGGATGCTTTGCTTTATGATGCGATAAACGTTCTAAAGGCATCTCATCCTTATGAAGAGCCAGCGATTGATATCGTTAAGTTAGAAAACTAGAAAAGCTTGATATCTTCTTCTCTGAAATCAAAATTTCCTGATTTTCTGTCTTGGTAGAAATATTCTAAAGTCTTGGTAACTGTTGGAAATGCTATCTCTTTCCAAGGTATATCTTTTTCTTCAAATAATTCTACCTCTTGGCTTTCGGGTGTAGGACCAAACTCAAGGCTTTTTAAGTTTGCCAAGTAGAAAAAATGCACCTGACTTATATGCGTCAAACTAAATGCAGTATAGGGTTGAAGTAACTCAATGCTTGCTAAGGTCTCTTCGTATACTTCTCGAGCAGCTCCTTCTCTCATGGTTTCTGCATTTTCCATAAATCCAGCTGGCAAAGTCCATAGCCCATGCCTTGGCTGAATATTTCTTTTTGCTAGCAAGATTTTATCTTCCCACATACATAAGGCTCCAACAATTAGGTTGGGATTAGTATAAAAAATGCTGTCACACTCTGGGCAACAAAAACGCTTCAAAGAATCGTCAGCAGGAATCTTAAATTCAAGATTTCCGCTTCCACATTTAGAACAGTACTTCAATTTTTAGCCTTAAAAAATAAATACAAGAAGATTAAATTTTCTTATAAAGTTAAACTAACACAATGATTGAGAGCGTTAAGTATAAACTAGAATCGATCAATATTGATAAACCCAGTCAGCAACCTAAGGCAGCTGTTTTACTGGGTATTTGTAATTATGAAGCTTATGTTGATCAGCCAGCTTTAATTTATACAGTTCGTTCTTCAAATTTATCCACTCATTCCGGTGAGGTCAGTTTCCCTGGTGGCAAAGCAGAGGAAGGAGATACCTCCTTGCACCATACTGCGATAAGAGAGGCCCAAGAGGAAATTAATCTTAATCCTAATGATGTAAATTTCTTAGGGCGAATGAATTATTTGATCTCAAAACATAAGATTGAAGTAAATCCCATTGTTGCATCAATAGATAATCCTCAAAAATTTATTAAAAATCCTGAAATTGAGCACATCTTTACTGTGCCTATAAACTACTTACTAGAAAAAAATAATATTTTTGAAGAGACCATAGAAAGGCAGGGAGCAAAGTGGATTGTTCCAACATGGCGCTATGATAATCAAAAGATCTGGGGATTAACTGCAATGATCACAGTAAACTTTTTAAACCATTGTTTTGATGCAGGCATAGAGATAAAGGCAGGCTAATGAATTTGATAACTTTAGAAGGAAAAACACCTGAATTTAAGACGGATGATTATTGGGTTGCACCCAATGCAACACTAATTGGAAATGTAATTCTAGAACATGAAGCGAGCATTTGGTTCAATGCAACCCTGAGGGGAGACAATGAACCCATTGTTATCGGAGAGGGGTCGAATATTCAGGATGGAACTATAATTCATACCGATCCCGGATTTAAATGCACTGTTGGAAAACGAGTTACTGTAGGTCATATGGCGATGTTGCATGGTTGTCAAATTGGAGATGGTAGTCTAATTGGTATTGGCTCAGTAATTATGAATGGCGCAATTATTGGTAAAAATTGTATTGTCGGTGCGAAAGCACTTATCACAGAAGGTATGACGGTACCTGATGGCTCTTTGGTGATCGGAATGCCAGGAAAGATTGCAAGAACACTTTCAGAAGATGAGCAGCTTATGCCAGGATTGAATGCTGATCACTATATTAATAACTACAAAAGATACAGATGAGCAAGGAGAAGTTGCTTCGCTATAATGCAGGCCCTCATGAGTGCCAAGGGTCATTTTTCCAGGCAGAAAATTCTGAACTTGCCCCAACTATTTTAGTAGGGCATACATGGAAGGGGAAATCTGATTTTGAAATTGAAAAAGCAAGGGCTCTATCTAAGTTAGGGTATAACGCTTTAGCCATAGATTTATTTGGTGATGGTAAATTAGGCTCTTCAACTGAAGAAAATCAAGCCATGATTGAGCCTTTCGTATCAGATCGTGTGTTATTTAGAAATACACTCAAAGATACTGCTGATTTTGCAAAATCTATGGATTCATTTAATGGAAAACTTGGAATGATTGGTTTTTGTTTTGGTGGTCTTGCCACCATTGAATTAGCCAGATCTGGATATGATTTTATTGCAGGCGTAAGTTTTCATGGTTTGCTTAATGACTCAAGCACTAAAACAGAGCCTATAAAATCTAGTCTTTTAATTTTGCACGGTTTTAAAGATCCAATGGTGCCTCCTGAAGTTGTAAGTTCTTTTCAAGATGAAATGAATCGGCATGCTAGCGATTGGCACTTTATCTCCTATGGAGATGCTTATCATGCTTTCACAAACCCACTTGCTAATGATGTTAATCTTGGAACAATTTATAATGAGGCAGTTGCTAATGATGCATGGGATCAAATGCAGAAATTTTTTAAATTAAGAATGCTGTGAAAACTAAAGACATAAGAAAAAAATTTTTAGATTACTTTGAAGGCAAGGGCCATACTGTCTGTCCCTCAAGTATCTTAATCCCGTCCAACGATGAGACTTTGCTTTTTACTAATGCAGGCATGGTCCAATTTAAAGATATATTTTTGGGTACAGAAAAGTCATCATTTGTGCGAGCAACTTCATCTCAAAGATGTATTAGAGCAGGCGGAAAACATAATGATCTTGAGAACGTAGGTTATACATTAAGGCACCATACCTTTTTTGAGATGTTAGGTAACTTTAGCTTTGGTGATTATTTTAAGGAAGAAGCTATTAAATATGCTTGGGAATTTTTAACTGAAGAACTGAAATTAGAAGAAAGTAAGCTTTGGATTTCAGTGTTTAAAGAAGATCTTGAGGCTGAAGAAATCTGGAAGAAAGTTATTGGCATTGACCCTGAAAGGATTGTAAGGCTTGATGAGGAAGATAATTTTTGGTCTATGGGAGATACAGGTCCCTGCGGACCATGTTCAGAAATCTATTATGATCATGGAGAAGGTTTTGAGGGGACTCCGCCAGGTCATCCAGGAGATGAGGGTGATAGATATGTTGAGATCTGGAATCTTGTATTTATGCAATTTAATCGCAGCAAGGACGGCAAACTTACCCCCCTGCCAAAGCCATCTGTTGATACCGGTATGGGTCTTGAGAGAATTGCTGCAGTTATGCAAGGCGTAGCATCTAATTACTCTATTGATTTATTTCAAGATCTGATTAATGCAAGCGAGACCTTGCTAAAAAATACTGGTTCTAATTCTCACAAGGTGATCGCAGATCATATTAGATCAGTGAGCTTCTTAGTTTTAGATGGAGTTATGCCATCTAACGAGGGAAGAGGTTATGTTCTCAGGAGAATAATGCGAAGAGCTATCAGGCATGGATATAAATTAGGCGCACGCAAACCTTTCTTTTTTCAATTGGTTAAACCCTTGGCTAAAACCATGGGATCTCAATATCCAGAACTCAAGAAAGCTGCAAAAAAGATTGAAGAAGTTATTCAAACTGAAGAGCTCAAATTTTTTGAGACCTTAGGAAAGGGATTAAAGATTCTTGATGAAAATTTATCTTCTGGAGAAAAAGTTATTTCTGGAGAAGTTGCATTTAAACTACATGATACTTTTGGTTTTCCAATCGACTTAACCCAAGACATAGCTAGAGAGAAAGAAATTGAGGTAGATATCCCCGGTTTTAATAAGTTAATGTCAAAACAGCAAGAGGGTTCAAAGCAGGGAAGCTCCTTTGCAAAAGTTAATTTAGAGTTAGGTAATATCTCTGAGACTACTTTTACAGGCTATTCTGAACTTCAATCACAATCTTCAGTTTTGGGAATTTGGGAAGACGGACATCCAGTGAAAAAAACCAGTGGAAAAGGTATTGCACTGGTGGCTTGTAAGGATACTCCTTTTTATGGAGAATCCGGTGGCCAAGTTGGTGATCGGGGAGAGATATCTGCAAAAGGATTTGCAGGCAAAATACTTGACTGCCAAAAAGAAGGCAATATCTTTCTACATACTGTAAGTTCTTCAAAGGGATCTCTTAAACAGGGAGATGCTGTGCAGTTAACAGTAAATGAAGAGCTAAGAAATGATACTGCAAGAAATCACTCTGCAACTCATCTTTTGCATGCTGCTTTAAAGCAAGTGCTGGGCAGCCACATTGAGCAAAAAGGCTCGTTGGTAAATGATGAAAAATTAAGGTTTGATTTCTCTCACCCTAAACAGCTTAGTAAAGCTGAAATTAAATCCATAGAAGATTTAGTCAATCAAATTATTCTTAAAAACGAAGAAGCAAATACTAACTTAATGAAGTTGGAGGATGCTAAGGCTGCTGGCGCAGAGGCTATGTTTGGTGAGAAATATGATGATGAAGTGAGAGTGCTGACTTTGGGAGCTGGTTTTTCCATGGAGCTTTGTGGGGGAACTCATATTAAGCGCACCGGTGATATCGGTCTTTTTATGATTCAATCTGAATCTAGTGCATCCTCAGGGGTCAGAAGAATAGAGGCAATCACAGGAAGCAAGGCTTTAACTCATATTCACTCCCTCAGGGAGAATGTGAGTAAAATGCAAAACTCTCTTAACACCTCTCTTGATGATCTTCCTAATAAAGTTCAGAAGCTACAAGAGGAAAATAAGAACCTAAAAAAAGGAGTTTCAGCATCTTCGAACATTACATTTGAGGAAAGAAGCTTCGATCAAAAGGATATATCAATTTACTTTGCTTACTCGCATGATAAAGATGCTTCTGCTATGAGAGGTTTGGTTGACAGCAAAAAATCAAATCCTAAAACTATAGCTGTTTGTGCAGGGGGTTTGCCAGAGAATCTTCTAATCATTGTGGGAGTTTCTAAGGATCTCACTAAGACTTACCAAGCTAAGGAAATTCTAGATAATATTCTCAAGCCATTCAAAGGAAAAGGTGGTGGAAAAGAGGAATTTGCTCAGGGGACTCTTACAACAGACTCTAAAGCAGTGTTTGAGGAGACATTGCAGAAAATCATCGCAGAAACTATTTAATTTTCATGAAAACCATTGTGCTTAAATTTGGAGGTACCTCTGTTGGATCTATCGAAAGAATAAGTGCTGTTGCCAAAATTATCAGAGAAGCAAAAAAGGAAGCATTTCCCATTGTCGTGGTATCTGCAATGAGTGGAGAGACAGATCGTCTAATTAATCTAGCAAATGAAATACATGAGAATCCTCCGAAACGAGAATTCGATGCCTTGATATCTACTGGAGAGAAGGTGAGTGCAGCCTTGCTTGCTATGTCTCTTAATAAAATAGATGTTCCGTCAAAATCTTACTCTGCTGCTCAAATTTCCATGAGGACAACTTCTCAATTTTCTAAAGCAAAGATTATTAATATTGATTTCACAAGGATAGAAGAGGCTATTCAAAATAATTTTGTTCCAGTGATTACTGGATTTCAAGGAATCACTGATGATGGAGATGTAACTACTTTGGGTAGAGGAGGTTCAGATACTACTGCAGTTGCACTAGCTGCAGCAATGAAATCTCTTAGATGCGATATTTATACAGATGTGGATGGTATCTATACCACTGATCCTAATGTTGTACCCGAGGCAAAAAAATTAGACAGAATTACTATGGAAGAAATGTTGGAACTTTCCGGTCAAGGGGCTAAAGTAATGCAAGTAAGAGCCGTAGAGTTCGCTAATAAATATAAAGTTCCGGTCAGAGTTCTTTCAAGTTTTACTTCGGGAGCCGGAACGCTCATTAGTTTAGAGGAGCCAGATATGGATACCATGGAGAAAGCAGTTGTCTCAGGCATAGCTTTTCAAAAAGATCAAAGTAAGTTTACTTTTCAAGGAGTAAAAGATTCTCCAGGGATTGCATCCTCAATCCTCGGCCCCATTGCAGCTGAAGGTATTGAAGTTGATGTGATCATTCAAAATATTAGTAACGATGGTAAGACCGATTTCACATTTACAGTTTCTTCGACTGATAGGAAGACAGTTGAGGCTATTTGTAACGATCAATTGCAAGATTTAGATTATGACAATCTTTTAATTGATAACAACGTTGGAAAGGTATCTATTGTGGGAGTTGGGATGCGAACTCATGCTGGGATAGCATCTAGAGCATTCCAGGCTTTGGCTAGAGCAAGCATAAATATCTCTATGATTAGCACCTCTGAAATTAAGATCACCCTTGTAATTAATGTTGATGATGTGAATAACGCAGTTCAAGTTTTGCACTCTGAGTTTGAGCTAGAAAAATGATTGCCGATCTTGTTATCAAAAATTGCCTGCTAGTTAATGAACAAACTAGATCAGAAGTTGATATTGCTATCAAAGATTCCAGGATAGAAAAAATAGCTTCCTCTATTTCATGTGAAGCCAAGCAGGAAATAGATTCTCAAGGCAATATAATTATTCCAGGTGTTATAGATGACCAAGTTCATTTTAGAGAGCCAGGGTTAACCCATAAAGGTAGTATCCATACCGAAACATTGGCTGCTTTAGCAGGAGGAACTACATCATTTTTTGAGATGCCCAATGTAAATCCTCCCACTACAAATTTAGAAAATTTAGAAGAAAAATTTTCCTTGGGAGCTTCAAAATCTCATGCAAACTATTCCTTCTATTTTGGTGCCTCTAATACGAATATTGAAGAAATAAAAAAATTGGGCAAAAACGATGCCTCTGGGATAAAAATATTTATGGGATCTTCAACGGGAGATATGCTTGTTGATGACGAGGAGGTATTAGAGCAAATATTTGCTCATGCCGCTGTCCCAATCGTTACTCACTGTGAAGATACGCCCATGATTAGCGCATTAGAGGAAAAGTATAAAAGGGAGTATGGAGAAGAGGTACCTCCTGCTATGCATGCCCTCATCAGATCCCGAGAAGCTTGTTTAAAATCCTCTTCATTTGCAGTAGATTTAGCCAAACGGCATGGTTCCCAACTTCATATTTTGCATCTTACTACTGAGGATGAAATAGCCCTCTTAAGTAACTTACCAATTGATAAAAAAAATATTACTGCAGAGGCTTGCGTACACCATTTATTCTATTCCGAAAAAGATTATGAAGAGTTAGGACATCAAATTAAATGTAACCCTTCTATTAAATCCGAAACAGATCGCCAAGCACTTTTAAGGGCTCTCAAGGATGGCACCATCGACATTATTGCTACAGATCATGCTCCGCATACATGGGAAGAAAAACAAAATTCTTATTTTAATGCTCCCAGCGGTCTTCCTTTGGTACAGCATACCTTGAATCTACTAATGGAGTTATCTCATCAGGGATATTTTTCAATAGAAGAAATTGTGCAAAAGACCAGCCACAATATTGCTGACAGATTTAAGATTAAGGACAGAGGATATATAAGAGAAGGCTATTATGCGGACCTTGTAGAAGTGAACCCCAATCAAACAATCACTGTTAATAAAGATGACTTGTATTATCTTTGTGGCTGGAGTCCGCTTGAAAATAAAACTTTACATGGCGTTGTTTCAAGGACTTACTTGAATGGTTGCTTAGTCTGCGCTGATGGAAGAGTTATAGACCCAGCTCCCATGGGTATGAAGCTGGAATTTAATAGGTAATAATTTCTTAAAAGGTTATAATTTCTCACCCTAACGGAGAGGTGGCTGAGTGGTCGAAAGCGGCACCCTGCTAAGGTGTTATACGAGTTTTTCGTATCGAGGGTTCGAATCCCTCTCTCTCCGCCATTTTAAGCGTTAAACCCTCTGGATGTATGCCTTATTGATTAAAGGTAGCAAATGATCCTCAGGAATACTTATACGCATTTTAATGTAATCTTTGAGATTCCTTTCTTCTGAAATAAAGCCTAATTCTTCAAGTTTATATTTAATAAATGAGTATTTGTATGGAATTTTTATCCATCCTTTATACATAGAGCCATATAGCGCACTATGAATTTTTAGCTTTAAATTCTCAAAACCAAATTGTGTTGTTGATGATATGTAGACTATGTTCTGATTATTCATTACTTCAAAACCTGTTTTTTTCAATAGATCAGATTTGTTGAATACTAGTATTTGCGGAATATCAATTGAGAGCTCCTTAATAATTGATTGAGTCTGAGAGATTTTTTCTGTTTTTTCGGGATCGCTGGCATCAATAACATGCAGTAATAAATCAGCACTCCTGAGATCATCAAGGGTAGCCTTGAAGGACTCAATTAGATTTGTTGGGATATTTGAGATAAAGCCAACTGTATCTGAGATTAATATTTCACCTAACCCAATATCTTGAGATGCTTTGCTGGTCTTAGAGTCTAGCGTTGCAAAGAGCTGATTTGCTGAATATTGCTTTTCATTTGTTAATGCATTAAAAAGAGTTGTTTTTCCAGCGTTGGTATAGCCCATTAAGGCGATAATTTTTTTATTACCTTTTTTTCTTTTATAACGATTAAGATCCTTTTGATTATGCTGCTTATCTAATTTTTTGCCGAGTTGCTTAATTCTATTACCTATTAACCTTCTATCTGTTTCAAGCTGAGTTTCTCCAGGGCCACGCAATCCAATTCCTCCTTTTTGTCTCTCAAGGTGGCTCCAACCCCTTACTAAGCGAGTCGAGAGATACTGAAGTTGAGCTAATTCTACTTGGAGCTTTCCGATATGACTGGAAGCTCGTCTAGCAAAAATATCCAAGATTAAGCCTTGTCTATCCAAGACTCTGCATTGAAGAAATTTTTCAATATTCCTTTCTTGGATTGGTGATAGATCCGCATCAATGATTACTAGAGGGTTTTTTTCAAGGTTAATTTGGGTCTTGATTTCTTCAAGCTTGCCTTTGCTTATATAGTGAGAAGCAGAAATCTGCCTTAATAGAAAACTACATTCAAAAATTATCTCAACATCCGATGATGCGCAGAGTTCTCTAAACTCATTTTCTTTAGAATGAGCCTCAAAGAATCTATCTAAAGATCTAAGATGAGGATGAACGATTACTGCTTTATTACTGATATTCGTATGGACTAATTAAAAATTAATTTACCATAGATTGTATTACAATAGCTGCCTTTAATTATATAGATGATTAAATTATTTCCACATATAGGTAAAACAGTAATTGTTCAAGAAGACATGTGTGATTTTAACGGTCACATGAATGTTCTTCACATAAAAGATGTTTTTCAACAAGGGTGGGAATGGACAACCTCAGCATTTGGTTTAAATGACGAATATTTTAATGATGGCTTCTCAACTTTTACATTAGAAGATAATTATAGATTTCAAAAAGAATTTCTCCTTGGCCAGAGTATTTTTCCAAGATTTAGGCTTCATAACCTAAACAAAAAATTATTTCATATTGTGGGAGGTCTTTTTGATGAGGCTGAGAATCTTTGTGCTATTTATGAAACAATTGAAGGACATATTGACATGAATATTCGAAAGATTGTTCCTTTCAGGGAAGACAAATTTCAAACAATGCTTGAAATAAATAAAATTCATGCCGCAACAGGCATCATCCCATTCGATATGAGACTAAAAATAAAGGACTTAACATGACAAAAAATACTTATGCTCTAATCACAGGTGCATCAGCAGGCATTGGATTTGAGCTTGCTCATCAATTTGCTGCAAAAGGCTACAACATTGTTTTAACAGCTCGCAGAGAGGATAGGCTGCTTCAGCTTTCCAATACTCTAATGCAACAATATGGAGTAGATGCAAAATTTATTTCTGCAGATTTATCAGATACGGATGCTCCTAAACAGATACATGATTTTTGTAAAAACAGTAACTTAGATATTGAAATATTAGTAAATAATGCTGGTTACAGCATTAACAAAAAGTTCCACGATACCAATGAGGATGATGAAGATAAATTTTTAACTGTGCTTGGCACATCAGTGGTTCATCTAACTAAATTTTTTGTAAGAGATTTTCTAGCAAGAGGTAGTGGAAAGATTATGATGGTGTCATCTTTGGCTTCATTTGCACCTCCCTCATCTGGTTGGGGAATGATGTACGGACCAGTTAAGACTTTTGTTAATAGATTAGGCGATGCCATTAATATTAACTATAACTCCAGAGGCATTACTGCAACCAATGTTTGCCCTGGCTTTACCATCACAGAATTTCATACTGCCAGCGGCATGCAGGACAAAATGGATGCTGTGCCTAGTTTTATGAAAAAAGATGTTAAGTCTGTGGCAAGGGGTGCTGTGGAGGCAACTTTGAAAGGAAAGCAAGTTTGGGTGCCAGGTTTTCTAAATAAGTTTTTAGCTTTTTTATGCAATGTAATGCCTGCAAGGCTGATAATTAAAATCTCAGCTAGGCTTGCTGGAGGTCGATATGAGTAATATCAGCACTGAGAAAACAATTCTGCCAACCTTTTTATTATTTTTAATATTATCTTGGCCTCTCGCTGCTCATAGATTTTATCTAAGAAGATATGCTTCAGCTGTTCTTTTTATTATTACCTTTGCTGGTTTTGGAATTTGGTGGATCGTAGATTTTATTCTAATTGTTACTGGAAACATGAAAGATGATCTTGGCAATCAAGTCAAAGTTTGGGTTGAGAACTAGTCTTGTAGAACCGAATCTGCCACAAAGGCATTGTCTAATCTTTCTTGCCCAAACGTTGATACAGGGCCATGCCCAGAAATAAAAATTACATCATCACCCAGCGGCCATAATTTAGTCTGAATAGAAGCCAAGAGGTCTGCATGGTTTCCTTTTGGAAGATCAGTTCTTCCTATCGATCCTCTGAATAACACATCACCAACTATTGCGAGTTTAGAGTCGTTATTAAAAAAAATAATATGTCCGGGGGTGTGACCTGGGCAATGGAAAACCGATAATAAAGCTTCGCCTAGTATTACCTCATCCCCATCCTTCAGCCACTGTTGAGGCATACAATCGTTTGCCTCCATACCAAACATTCTTCCTTGGTCTTCCAAGCTTTGAAGTAGAAATAAATCTTCTTCGTGAGGACCAATGATGGCAATATCAAGCGTATTCGATAATTCGGTTGCACCTCCGGCATGATCTGCATGTCCATGTGTGAGAAGAATTTTTGCTGGTATTAATTCATTTTCATGCGCAACTTGTATTAATGTTTCTATATCTCCCCCAGGATCAACAAATGCACATTGTTTTGTATTTTCACAATAGATAATGGGCGCATTTTGAGCGAAGGGCGTTACTGGGTTTATTAGGGCTTTTATCTTTGACATTGTTACAATATGCAAGAAACATTATGGGAGAAGATAGATGAATGTAAAGGGTCTCGAATATATTTTGATTGAAACCACTGATCTTTCAAAATGGGAGGATTATGGATTGAATGTGTGTGGGTTTATGAAAAATGAAACTGCTTCAAATTCAGAACAAATAGCTTTCAAAATTGATGAATCTCCATTCAGATTTCTTGTTACGAAAGGTAATTCAGAGCGTTACCTAGCAGGTGGCTTCTTATTGGAGGATGAAAGTGCTGTAGCTGCAGCTCAGCAAGAGCTTCATAATCATGGTGTTGAATGTGTTGAGCTTGATGAAAATCATAAAGCGGCAAGAAAGATTAGTGGGGGTTTTACATTTCAAGATCCTGCAGGCAATACACTAGAATTTATTTACGGAAGGGAACAAGACACTTCTTCTTTTGTATCTTCTCAAAACATCTCTGGATTTGTTACTCAAGGGCTTGGATTTGGCCATGTTGTTTTTGCCACCCTAAACATTGAAGAAACTCATAATTTCTATACTGAGGTACTTGGCTTTGGTGATTCGGATATTATGGATTTGCAGATGAGCCCCAATCCTGAGGATCCCCCCATGCGTTTATACTTCATGCATTGTGATAACCCAAGACATCATACAGTTGCTTTTATGCAGGCTCCAACCCCTCCTTCTGGATTAATTCATACAATGGTTGAAGTTCAGAAAGTTGATGAAGTAGGGCATGCCCTGGACCGAGCACTAAAAAAGGATATTCATATTTCATCTAGCATGGGAAGGCATGTCAATGATGGAATGTTATCTTTTTACATGCAAACTCCATCTGGGTTTGATTTAGAGTATGGATGCGAGGGTATACAACCTAATTGGGAAAGTTTTGAAACCACCCATTCATCGTTGCCTAGTCACTGGGGCCATAAATTTACACCACCACCTGCAGAATAATGAACAAAGTTCACACTCTTGATCAATTTATTGCTCAGTTAGAAGATGGCATGACTATTGGTATTGGAGGTTGGGGCGCTAGAAGAAAGCCAATGGATCTTGTTAGAGCAATTTGTAGATCACCTCTAAAAGATCTAACCATAGTATCTTACGGAGGACCGGATGTAGGTTTGCTCTGCAGCGAAGGCAAGATCAAGGAGTTAGTCTTTGGGTTTGTATCTCTAGACTTAATACCACTAGAAGCACATTTTCGACAAGCGAGACAAAATGGAAATCTTAAAAATATAACAGAGCTAGATGAAGGAATGTTGCAATGGGGATTGCGAGCAGCTGCAATGCGACTTCCTTTTCTTCCCACAAAAATTGGTTTTGGTACAGATATTCTTAAACATAACTCTCATATTAAAACTATTACGTCTCCTTACTCAGACAAACAAGAGTTGGTGGCTATGCCGGCAATCCCTCTTGATGCAGCCCTGATTCATGTGAATAAAGCAGATAAAAAAGGCAATACCCAAATATTTGGACCCGATCCATTTTTTGATGACCTATTTGCAAGAGCTGCAACCAATACGTTTGTTTCTTCCGAAAAAATAGTTGATACAGACCAACTTGGCGGAGAACAAATGGCGATATTCAACAGGTTTGAAAGAAACTTTGTTACCGGTGTAATTGAGTGCCCCGGCGGGGCCCATCCAACATCTTGTGCCCCCGATTATGGTTTTGATCTTGAGCACTTAAAAAACTATTCTGCACAAGTTGAGAATTATGCTGAATACAAAAAAGATTTTATAGATGTGAATCCTTCTGCTTATCATGAGGCAGTTGGCGGATTGCAAAAAATACTTTCAATTTCATTACCAAGATTTTAATGGAAAATTTTAAACTCGCAGATTTATGTATTTCCCAAGCCGCAAAGGTTTGGGTTGATGATGGTGAAATACTTGCTACCGGAATAGGTCTCATCCCAAGATTAGCGGCATATTTGTCTAAAATGGCTTTTAACGAAGCTTTAATGGTTACGGATGGTGAAACATATTTAATAGATGAGCCTTTCCCATTAGGTGTTGATAGAACACTAAAAGTTGAGGGGTACATGAGTTATAGCAGGGTATTTGAGAATCTTTGGGGGGGAGCTCGTCATGCAATGGTTACTCCAACTCAGATTGATATGTATGCGCAAATGAACATAAGTTGCATTGGAGACTATGAAATGCCCAAAGTTCAGTTACTTGGTTCGAGAGGTTTTCCAGGGAACTCCATTAGTCATAAAAATAGTGTTTTTATCCCTGTTCACAGTAAAAAATCTTTTGTAGAAGGTGAGGTACACATGGTATCTAGCCTTGGCTATAAGGAGGATAATCTTTATGCACCGGAGATAGGAAAAGTGATCACCAACCTTGGAGTTTTTGATTTTAATGGAGATAACCATGCTTTTAGATTACTTTCAGTTCATCCTGGGGTTGAGGTTCAGGCAATCGAGGAATCTACAGGTTTTGCAGTGGATACCAGTCAATTCACTGAGACAGAGTTGCCATCTCCACAAGAAATAGAGATCATAGAGTACTTAGATCCTAAGGGAATGAGACACAATATATTTGGGGGATAGTTATGCCAAGAGCAAAGCCAACAGTTATCTATAGGAAGCAAGAAGATATTGCTATTGTTTCTATGAATAGGCCAGAGTACAACAATGCCCAAAATGGAAAAATGACATACGATTTAGATCGTGCCTTTAAAAAAGCAGTTGATGATGATGATATTAAAGTCATAGTTTTAAAAGGAAACGGCAAGCATTTTTCTGCTGGTCATGATATTGGTACCCCCGGAAGAGATGTAGATAAATCTTACGACAGAAAAACTATGTGGTACGACCATACCAACAAGCCCGGGGGAGAATTTTGGTACGTTAGAGAACAAGAAGTTTATTTAAATATGTGCAGACGCTGGAGAGACATACCTAAACCCACAATTGCAATGGTTCAGGGAGCATGCGTTGCTGGAGGATGTATGCTTGCTTGGGTCTGTGATCTTATTATTGCATCCGATGATGCGTTTTTTGCTGATCCGGTAGTTAGAATGGGTATTCCTGGCGTTGAATACTTTGCTCACCCATATGAGCTTAATCCAAGGATTGCCAAAGAATTCTTATTTTTAGGTGAAAGAATGTCTTCTACTAGGGCATATGAAATGGGAATGGTTAACCAGGTAGTTTCCAGAGATGAGCTTCAAGATAAAGTTATGGAGGTAGCTAAAAAGATAGCTGCTATGCCTAGACTGGGACTTACACTTACCAAGCAAGCCATTAATCATGCTGAGGATCTTCAAGGCAAAAGAAATGCAATGGAAGCTGCTTTTGCATGGCATCATTTTTCTCATGCTCACAATGATTTGGTGACAGGAAATGTGTTATCAGGTTTTGATGCTAAGAAAATGGCAAAATCTCAAAGACAAAGTAAGTCTAAGAAAAAGTGATCCAAACAGAATTATTTAAGAGGTTAGGCTCTGAGATTCCTGTAATACAAACTGCAATGGGGTGGGTTGCAACCCCCCAATTAGTTGCTGCTTCAACTCAAGCTGGCGCATTTGGTTTTTTAGCTCTTGCAACTTCAAGCAAAGATGAGGCAATAGCTTCTATAGATGAAACTCTTAGACTTACTGATAAGCCATTTGGAGTTAATTTACATATGTTCCAACCCGGAGCTGCTGAAATTATTGATTATGTAATTAAGCATCAAATTAGAGCAATTAGTTACTCAAGATCTCCTGTTCCTGAATACATTTCTAAGCTCAAAGCTGCAGGAGTTCTTTGCATTCCAACAGTTGGAGAGGTAAAACATGCTATTAAAGCTGAATCTCTTGGAGCTGATGCATTAGTGATTCAAGGGTCTGAAGGCGGTGGTCATACTGGAGAGACTCCTACCAGTCTATTGCTGAGTGAGGTACTTAAATCAGTCAAGATACCGGTGGTGGCTGCCGGTGGTTTTAGAGATGGGTTTGGTCTAGCCGCAGCCATTGCTTGGGGCGCTTCAGGAATTGCAATGGGAACTCGTTTTATGATGACTCAAGAAAGCCCCGTGCCTGATTCCACAAAAGAAGCATATCTCTCTTGTAATACCAGTGAGATTAGAGTTACTAAGAAATTCGATGGATTGCCCCACCGATTAATATTTAACAAATATATTACATCTTTGGATAAGGCAAGTAGCCCAAGGATTTTTTTGCAAGCACTGGTTTCAGGTTGGAGATATAAGCAACTTTCTCAAGCATCCTTTAAGGACATTTTTAAAGCATTCTTTGGCATGCTTAAAGGTGATAAATTAACAATAGCTCAAACCATGATGGCGGCTAATAGCCCTGTGATTATTCAAAAAGCCATGGTTGAGGGCAAACCCAATAGAGGGGCAATGCCAAGTGGTCAGGTGGCAGGATTAATCGTTGATTTGCCTACATGTGGCGATTTAATAGAGCAAATTAAGAATGAATTTTTTATTGCCTCAAAAAATTTTAAGGAGATCTTAGATGAGAGTTGATCTTACCATTAATAATCATATTGCAGAGCTAGTTTTAAATGCCCCTCCAGTGAATGCCCTGAATTCTGACGAATGGCATGAGCTTGCTGATACGCTGGAACAACTTTCAGATAACAAAGACGTCCATGTATTACTAATAAGAGCTCTTGGAAAGGGCTTCTGTGCCGGTGTTGATATAAAGGAATTACAAAAAGATCCAACAAAAATCACAGCTGTTAATGAAGGATGTTGGAGAGTTGCAAAAGCAATTCATAGCTGCTCTGTACCAGTAATTTCAGCCTGCCATGGGTTTGTTCTTGGAGGTGGCATTCTTATTTCGGGAGCTTCAGATATTGTACTAGCCACAGAGGATGCTTTTTTTGGATTACCTGAAATTGATAGAGGGGCATTGGGAGGAGGAGCGCACTTAAGCAGATTATTTCCCCTTCAAGCTGTGAGAAAAATGATGTTTACTGGTAAACCTATTTCTGCTGAAAGAGCTCTAAGCTATGGCGCAATAGAGTCTATTCATATTGATCAGGATGCATTGTTAGCTGCTGCTATGGATATTGCAAAAGATATAGCTTCTAAAAGTCCCATTGCTATTCGACTTGCTAAAGAAGCTTTAAATGAGATAGAACCCTCAGATGTAAATTTACATTACAAAAAAGAGCAAGCCTTCACCCTAAAATTGTATGAATCGTCAGATTCTCAAGAAGCACGAGATGCCTTTGTTGAGAAGCGTGATGCAGATTTCTCAGATGAAAATTAAATTTACACAAGAACAGTCAACTTTTCGTGAAGAAGTCAGGTCTTGGATGAAGAGTAACGTTCCTTCACAGCCCTTGCATTCGCTGGATACGTCTAAAGGCTTTGAAGAGCATAGGGCTTGGGAAAAAACCCTCAATGAAGGGAATTGGTCCATGGTTACTTGGCCAAAAGAATATGGCGGAAGAGGCCTAGATTTGATTGAGTGGTTAATATTTGAAGAAGAGTATTACCGTGCAAAAGCTCCCACTAGAGTTAATCAAAATGGTGTTTTTTTGCTTGGTCCTACTCTTATGGAATACGGCTCAGAGCACCAAAAAGAAAGGTTTTTGAGTGCTATGGCGAAGGGTGAGCATATTTGGGCACAAGGTTGGTCTGAGCCAGGTGCGGGTAGCGATATGGCTGCAATAAGATCTACAGCAATAAGGGAAGAGAATAAATTTATTATCAATGGTCAGAAAACTTGGTCTTCAAGAGCAACTTATGCAGATTGGACCTTTGGTTTGTTTAGATCTGATTCAGAATCATCAAGGCATCATGGGCTCTCTTTTATTCTTGTGCCCTTAGATGCTCCTGGAGTCACTGTTAGGCCCATCCCTCAGCTAGATGGAGAGCCAGGATTTGCAGAAATATTTTTCGATAATGTAGAGGTTCCCATAGAGAATTTAATTGGTGAAGAGGGTGCAGGCTGGAGTATTGCTATGGCTACCGCAGGGTTTGAGAGAGGCTTGATGTTAAGATCGCCCGCAAGATTTCAAGAAACTGCAGCACACTTAATCCGCATAGCTAAACAAGAATCTAATTTAGCTCCATCTATAAAAACTGCCTTAATTGATTGCTGGATAAAGGCCGAAGCCTACGCGCTAAATATTTATCAAACAGCATCAAAACTGCAAGCCGGTAAGAAAATTGGCCCAGAATCTAGCCTTGGAAAAATTTTCTGGTCAACTTTGGACTACGAAATGCACTCTACAGCATTGAAAATCTTAGGAACTCTTTCAGAGCTAAAGAACGAGGAAGCTTCCAATGCTGCAGCATGGATTAAGGGCTTTATGTTTTCTCTAGCTGGACCGATCTATGCAGGAACAAATGAAATCCAAAAAAATATTGTTGCCGAAAGGCTTTTAGGGTTGCCGAGATAATGAACTTTACTTTTGATAATGAATTAGAATCATTTGTTTCGACAATCAATGATTTTATCCAGAAAGATTACACGCCCCAACATATAAGAAATGCCTGGAGTTCTGGAGATCCATTCTCTAACGAACATTGGAAGTCGATGATCAATTTAGGAGTAAGCCAAATGATTCTAGATGAAAAATTTCAAGGCATGGGCTTATCTCTTGATGAGGCAATTTTAGTTTATGAGGAATTAGCCTATGGAGGGGTCATAGAGCCTATCATTGAGCAAAGCATCCTTATCAATAATTTAGCTCATGAGTTTCCCCAGGGACTTCAGGATTTAATTGGAGAACGTCTTATTGATCAGTATGTTGCTTTAACGCACCCATCTTCCCCATTCGTAAATCACTTAAGTCATGCATCTGGGCTTTTAAGTATTCAAAATAATGATATTTCTTTTGTTGAGTTAGAAGGTATCGAGAGTGAGTTGTTAGAATCTAATGACCCTTCACGAGTAGTTTCAAGCATTAAGAGCATAAAAAACTCTCACTCCTTTAAATTAGATCCTTCATTAGAGAGAAAGATTGTCTCATCAGGCAAGCTTGTGTCAGCGCTAACAATAATAGGTTTATCTAGAAGATGCTTAGATATTTCCTCAGAGTATGTTAAGACCAGAGAACAGTTTGGAAAACCTATCGGGTCTTTTCAGGCAGTCAAGCATATGCTTTCTGATATTGCAGTGAAAATAGAATTTGCAAAGGCTGCAATTTATCGAGCTGCTAATTCTATAATTTCAGATCACCCCTTACATGAATTACATTCTAATGTAGCAAAATATTTAGCTAATCAGGCCGGTGAAATTGCTACCAAGAATTCTATTCAAGCTCATGGGGCAATGGGATATACCTGGGAAGTTGATCTGCATATTTTTATGAGAAGAATTTGGGCTTTCAATTCTTTATGGGCAACACAAAGTGAAATTGAATTCGAAATAGAAAGCTTTCTTCATGAAAATACCGAAAAGCTAGGAGCAACATTTACATTTACTGAGGATTGAGATGACAGAAGCTTATATTATTGAGGCAAAGAGAACTCCAGTTGGAAGAAAGAAAGGCTCATTAGCATCAGTTCATCCGGCTGATCTAGGCGGCCATATTTTAAAGTCTATTTTTGAGGACATTCAATTTGATCCAGGTTTAATTGATGATGTTATTTTTGGTTGCGTGGATACAGTGGGCCCTCAAGCTGGCGATATTGCCAGAACATGCTGGTTAGCTGGTGGTTTGCCTTTGCATGTTCCTGGAACAACTGTGGATAGACAGTGTGGCTCTTCTCAGCAAGCTGTCCACTTTGCTGCCCAGGCAGTCATGTCTGGAACTTGCGATGCTGTTATCGCTGGGGGAGTTCAGAACATGAATCTAGTTCCGATATCTTATGCAATGATTGCAGGCAAAGAGCTAGGTTTTGATGATCCATTCAGGGGCTCTAAAGGTTGGATGGAGAGATTTGGAGATATTGAAGTTAGTCAATTTAATTCAGCGAACATGATTGCTCAAAAGTGGGGAATTACCAGAGAGGAAATGGAGATCTTTGCTCTAAATAGTCATGAAAAAGCTCTGCAAGCAATAGATGCTGGAGTTTTCAAAGATGAAATAGTGCCATTTGGAGACTTTGATACTGATGAAACTCCAAGAAGAGGAACTTCTCTGGAAAAGATGTCTGAATTAATCCCCCTAATAGAGGGCCACAACATTACTGCAGCAATGGCATCACAGAATGCTGATGCTTCTGCAGCATTACTTATAGTTTCTGAAAGAATGCTGAAAGAGCATAACCTCACTCCTCTGGTTAAAATTAAACATATCAGCGTATTAGCAGACGACCCAATTTGGATGCTAACGGCACCAATTCCTGCAACTAAAGCAGCATTAATGAAATCAGGCGTTAAGGCATCTGAAATTGGTGTGGTTGAGATCAATGAAGCTTTTGCTTCAGTAGTGATGGCTTGGAATAAAGAAATAGATATTGATCCTAAGCAAGTCAATATTCATGGGGGAGCTATTGCATTAGGTCATCCTCTCGGTGCCACAGGTGCTAGACTTATGACCACCCTAGTACATACAATGAAAAGAGACAAATTAAAGTATGGCCTGCAAACTATGTGTGAGGGGGGTGGTCAAGCTAACGTTACTATCTTAGAAAATTGTGAATAAATTAAAAAATCCAACTTATCCATCTGGCACCAATCTCTTCAAAGGAAAAGGGGTAATTTTAACTGCAGCCGCAGGAGCTGGAATTGGATTTGCTTCTGCAAAACGATTTCTTGAAGAGGGCGCAGATATTGTAATTTCTGACGTACATGAAACGAGATTAGCGGATGCTACCAAAAATCTTTCAGATCTTGATTTAGGAAAGGTTTCTTCTATTCTTTGTGATGTCACGGATGATAAAGCAATTGATGATCTTTTTAGCTTTGCTAAGAGCAAGCTCGATTCAGTGGATGCGGTTATTAATAATGCAGGTCTTGGTGGAGAGTGTGAGCTTATCAATATGACCAATGATGAATGGAGCAAAGTTATTGATATTACCTTAAATGGTGCAATGAAGATTATGCGAGCAGCTATCCCAGCACTAGAGTCATCTCAAGGCTGTATTGTAAATAATGCATCTGTTTTGGGTTGGCGAGCTCAAGCCGGGCAATCTCATTATGCTGCTGCCAAAGCTGGAGTTATGGCTCTTACCAGATGTGTAGCTCTAGAAACTGTTGAAAAGGGAATCAGGATTAATGCTGTTGCTCCTAGTCTGGCCATTAACCCGCACTTAGCTAAAACAAGTTCTCATGAATTGATTGATCATTTAGCAAGCCAAGAGGCATATGGTAGAGGTGCCGAACCATGGGAGATAGCTAATGTAATACTCTTTTTGGCCAGCGATCTAGCTAGCTACTTAACAGGAGAAGTTATTTCAGTTTCCTCGCAGAGAGCTTAGTGCAAAAATTTATTTTTGTTCTATTCCAAAAGTCTCGTCTAGAAAATCTATACCCTTTTTCAACAAATACCCTCTCAATTGCCAAAGATCTTATTTCAGATTTGAAGGTTGGTAGATTTCAAATAAATGATATTTCTGGAGCAATTGAAAAAGGTAGCCATCATCGACAAGTCAATCATTCCTTCCAACCAATTGGAGTTCTGACATTGTGGTTTGAGTCATTCAATAACATTGAACTAAAGAATTTGATTACTAACTTGCAAAAAGTTTTTGACGATGTCTGGTATTTTGCAGTGGATGAAAAGGTAGTATTGAATAATAAAGCAATAGATGGTGAGAATTCATTCACTCAATATGCTCTTATATCCAAGCATGCAAACATATCTAAGACAACATTCTTTGATCACTGGCAAGATATTCACACTGAAATTGCAATTAATACTCAATCAACATTTTCATACATTCAGAACACTATTACTCAAGATTTCTCTCAAAACCATGCTCCTTTTCTGGCAATTGTTGAGGAAAGTTTCCCAATAGCTGCATTAGAGGATCCAGCAATATTTTATAACGCTGATTCTCAAGAAGTTTTAGAAAAAAACATTGCAAGAATGATGGAATCCTGTCAAAAATTTTTAAACTTTGAAGAAATTATTGTATTTCCCACTAAGCAATTGAATTTGCTGTAATATTATTTAACTAGAGGTGGTATATGGAAGGTATAAAAGTTGCTTTGGTAACAGGGGCTGCTAGTGGAATGGGAAGAATTTCTGTTCGAAGATTGACTGATGCAGGCATTCAGGTTGCAGCACTCGATGTCAATGAAGATGGGCTTGAAGAGGTAAGACAGTCCTCCAATTTAGTTCAAACATTTGCTTGTAATATCGCTTCTAACAGTGAGGTGGTCAACACGGTGAAAGAGGTGCAATCACAGTTGGGACCTATTGATAGATTAACTCATGCTGGTGCAATCATGCCACTTAATCCTGTTTCAAAAATGAGCGCAGAAGATATTAACAACATGATGCGCATCAATTATGAGGGCACTGTTAACATGGTAAAAGCAGTTTTACCTGAAATGGAAGCACGCAATAGCGGACAAATTATTCTTTTTGGCTCCATTGCTGGTACATGCCCTGAGAGAAATATGTCTGCATATTGTGCCAGCAAAGCAGCAGTCAACATGTTTGCAGAAATACTTTGGA
Organism: Gammaproteobacteria bacterium; assembly: GCA_008080945.1. Classification (GTDB taxonomy): domain Bacteria; phylum Pseudomonadota; class Gammaproteobacteria; order Magnimaribacterales; family D2472; genus VMDH01. Next base: position 24,101 of record VMDH01000017.1, read on the forward strand.
AAGAATTAGAGAACACGGATATAAAGGTCCTTTTAGTCTGTCCTGCCATTACCAATACCCCACTAATGAGATTTGTTACTGATGAAAATGCCCCAAATACTCTAAAAAATAGTCTTGCTCAAGGGAAGCTTAATGATCCTGAAAAAGTTGTTGATGCTATTGAAAAAGCTCTCACAAAAGAAGAACTTATTTGCTATCCAACACCCGATGCAGTTTACGCAACAAGAATAAGAAGATTTTTCCCAAATTACTGGTGGAAATTAATTTCAAAGAATTCTTAAGATGGCATTAACAAAAGCAATTTTAGAACCTGATAACTCTAATCTAGACCATTTTCCTGGAGAGTATGGAATACCTTTTTTTGGAAAAATGCTCCAAGTCGTTGATGATTCTGTCAAGTTATGCGATGACCATTTCAAGAAATTTGGACCTGTTTCAAAGATTGATCTAGTAAAAAATCAGAAAGTCTTACTGTGCTTAGGACCTGAATTTAATGAAGCCACTTTATTTGATAAAGACGATAGTTTTAGCTCAGCAGCTGGTTATCACAACTCATTAGGAACACTCTATCCAGAAGGGATGCTTTTAAGGGATGGGGGAATGCATAAAAAAACTAGAAGAGCCTCTCAACCATCATTTAAGACCGATGCACTTAAATCTTATGTAGAACTATTACTTCCCATTCAAGAAAAGCGTATTGCAGAACTTCCTGTGAATAAAGAGTTTTTATTTTATGACGCTATTCAACAAACGCTTATGGATGTGGCTGCACGAGTCTTTTTGGGCTTAGATGAGACCAGCAGAATGGCAAAGAAACTGAATAATATTTTTACGACCATTAACAAGGGGCTAATTACCCCATTGCCATACAATATTCCATTTTCAACGTTTAGTAGGGCTTTGAAAGCCAGAGAAAGACTACGAGCATATATTCACAGCAATATTCCCAAGAGGAGAGGAAGTGATGGGGTTGATATGTTCACTCGATACTGCAACGCGCAGGACGAAGAAGGGGCATTTCTAGATGATATAGATATTGATGGCCATATAGCCTTTTTAATGTTCGCTGCTTTTGATACAACTACCAGTGCTCTTACTAACATCCTTTATTACTTGGGAACCCATCCTGAATGGCAGGATAAGGTTCGCGCTGAAATCACTCAAATTGGAAACAAAGATTTAACCTATGAAGATGCCTCTTCTATGGTGCTTACAGAATATGTCTTTAATGAAACGCTTCGTTTTTATCCTTCGGTAATGATTTTAAATAGAAGGGCAACTAAAGATGTTGAGATAGCAGGCTACCACATTCCAAAAAATACCGTCTTAATGTTAAGCCCAGCCTATACCCATAGAATGCCTGAATGGTGGTCAAATCCAGAGACTTTTGACCCTATGAGATTTTCTCCTGAAAGAGCAGAGCATAAAAGACATGGTTTTAGTTATATTCCTTTTGGTGGAGGAGCGCATAAATGCATAGGAATGCATTTTGCGCAGTTAAATGCCAAGCTTTACCTGTTTAGATTATTAAGAAAATATCGTGTTAAATTGAGAGAAAACTATAATCCAAAGTTTATGCATGTTCATCTCCCAAGACCAAAAGATAAGTTACCCATTACCTTGGAGCCTATTTAATGCTTGAAAAAGGAAATTTTTTAACTCTTGGTTGTGGTTTTGAATTTCACTACCATCTTATTGGCAATGGTCCTTGTGTTTTATTTCTCCATGGAAGTGGAACAGGTGCGTCAGGAATGACAAATTTTAGAGGTAATTTTCAAGCCTTTGTAGATAATGGTTTTTCTGTTTTAATCCCTGATTTACCTGGCTATGGTTTTAGCTCAAAACCTGAGGATGAAATTTATTCTTTGGATTATTTTAATTCAAAGCTATCAAGTCTTCTTGAGGCTCTGAATATCCAAAAAGTTTCCATTGTAGGTAATAGTTTAGGAGGAGCATTGGCATTAGGGATGGCCATCAATACTCCTGAGTTAGTCGAAAAGCTTATCCTAATGGCTCCCGGCGGGCTTGAAGATCAAGAAGAATATAGTAAGATGCCAGGCATTGAAAAATTGCTTGGAGATTTTTTAGGAGGTCCTATGACCCCTGAGAAAGTTGAAGGCCTGTTAAAGCTATTTCCCTATAATTCAGAAATTGTAACTCAGCAAATGATTGATGACAGATTGGAAGTTTTACCCTTAATGAATCAACAAGTACTTGCAAGTATGCAAATCCCAAATCTTACTAAGCACCTGCAAGAAGTTAGAGTTCCTATTTTAAGTATTTGGGGATTGAGCGATCAATTCATTCCCATAAGGGGTTCTGAAACATTAGAAAAATGTTGCAGTGATGTGAGAACAATTTCATTCAAGGAGTGCGGTCATTGGGTCATGATTGAGAAAGCTGAAGAATTTAATAATTATTGTATTAGTTTTTTAAAGAATTCATGACAGCCTCTATTTCAGACATAAGTCAGGAGCTTTATACAGCTCTTGTGGACAAAAAAACTTTAACCCCCATAACCACCGAGTTTCCAAATTTTTCTATAGATGATGCTTATGAAGTTTCTAAGCAGTTTCTTACCAAAAGAATAAATAATGGAGAGCAAGTGATCGGTAAGAAAATTGGGGTAACTTCAAAGGTAGTTCAAGAAATGTTAGGAGTCCATCAACCAGATTTTGGTTTCCTTACCGATGCAATGCAGGTAAAAAATGGTTCCCAGGTAGATCTTGCTTCTTTAATTCAACCTCGCGCTGAAGCAGAGATAGCTTTTATTTTAAGTGAAAGTTTGAACGGTCCCGGAATTACAAGAGATGATGTAATTTCAGCAACTTCAGCAATTGTTCCATGTTTTGAGATTGTAGATTCAAGGATAAATAACTGGGAAATCAAAATTCAAGACACTATAGCGGATAATGCATCTTGTGGAATTTTTTGCTTGAGTGAGGCATACGTTGATCCAAAAAAATTTGATTTAGCGCTATTGGAAGCAACCGTATTTAAAAATGGTAATCAAATTTCCTCTGGTTTAGGCTCTGCAGTCCAAGGACACCCAGCAGAGGCAGTCGCTTGGCTTGCCAATACACTTGGAAATTATGGTATCTCATTGGATGAGGGAGATATTATTCTTTCAGGGTCCTTGGTCCCTCTTGAACCGATAATTTCCGGAGATCAATTTTCTATGGAAATTGCAGGTATAGGTAGATGCGATTTAAACTTTGTTTAATATGAAAAATATTAAATGTGCAATTATTGGATCTGGCAACATAGGTACAGATCTTATGTACAAGATACTAAGAAATTCTAATTTACTCGACTGCCAAGCAGTGATCGGCATCGATCCAGAATCGGAAGGACTTGCCCTAGCCAAAGACGAGGGTGTGTACATTGCTTCTCAAGGTCTGGCAGCATTTGCTGAAACAGATACATTTAAAGAAATAGAGATTTTTTTTGATGCAACTTCTGCTTATGCTCATGCAGAGCACCACAGCATTGTTTCAGAAGCAGGCAAACAACTCATTGATCTAACGCCTGCTGCAATTGGTCCTTATTGCATCCCAGTAGTTAATCTTGATGAGCACCTCCAAGAAAACAATGTCAACTTAGTAACCTGTGGAGGCCAGGCAACCATTCCAATGGTTGCAGCAGTCAATCAAGTTTCTAAAGTTAATTATGCTGAAATAGTTGCCTCTGTTTCTTCTAAGTCAGCCGGTCCTGGTACGCGAGCAAACATAGATGAATTTACCAAAACTACTGCGCTGGGTTTGGAAAAGGTTGGAGGAGCTACTAAGGCCAAGGCCATAATAGTATTGAATCCAGCAGAGCCTCCTTTATTAATGAGAAACACAGTTTTTACTTTATCTGAAGATACTGATACCAAAATTATTGAAAAGAGTATTGAAGAGATGGTGCAAAGAGTGCAGGCCTATGTACCTGGTTACAGGCTCAAGCAAAAGGTGCAATTTGAAAGGTTTGGTTCAAATAATCCTGTAAGAATACCAGGCTACGGTGAATTTGAAGGAGTTAAATCTTCTATCTTTCTTGAGGTAGAAGGAGAGGGACACTATTTACCTAAGTACGCTGGCAACCTAGATATCATGACATCGGCAGCTCTTGGAACAGCCGAGGCGTTGGCAAGGAAAAGACTTTGAATATGAAGAAAATCTATATTCAAGATGTAACCTTGCGAGATGGTATGCATGCCATTCGTCATCAATATGGAATTGAACATGTTAAATCCATTGCTAAAGCATTGGATGTTGCTGGTGTTGATGCTTTGGAAGTAGCTCATGGTGACGGCTTATCGGGATCGTCATTTAACTATGGTTTTGGTGCTCATACAGATAAAGAATGGATTGCAGCAGTAGCGGAAGTTATTGAAAACATAGTATTAACAACTTTAATTTTGCCGGGTATTGCTGTTAAAGAAGATTTAGATTGGGCTTACAGCATGGGAGTTAGATCAGTGAGAGTTGCAACACATTGCACCGAAGCTGATGTATCCAAGCAGCATATTGAGTATGCAAGAAATTTAGGTATGGATACCATTGGATTTTTAATGATGTCTCATATGAACAGTCCAAAAAATTTAGCTCATCAAGCTAAACTGATGGAAGATTATGGTGCAAATTGTGTGTATGTAGTCGATTCTGGAGGGGCCTTAAATATGTCTGATGTTGCAGATCGATTCAAGGCATTCAAAGATATTTTAGACTCTAAGACCCAAACAGGAATTCATGCACATCACAATTTATCATTTGGCGTTGCAAACTCTATTGTGGCTGTTGAAAATGGAGCGGATAGAGTAGATGCCAGTTTAGCAGGCATGGGTGCAGGAGCGGGCAATGCTCCTCTAGAAGTATTTGTTGCTGCCGCTGATCGAATGGGGTGGAATCATGGCACAGATCTATTTACGCTTATGGATGCAGCAGAAGACCTAGTCAGACCTCTTCAAGATCGACCAGTAAGAGTAGATAAAGAAACACTAACTTTAGGATATGCCGGAGTATATTCTTCCTTCTTGCGGCATGCTGAAGCAGCAGCAGAAACATATGGGCTGGATACCAGAGAAATATTGGTTGAACTTGGAGAGCGTAAGATGGTTGGTGGCCAGGAAGACATGATCGTTGATGTGGCTCTAGACTTATTAAAAAAGAAATCCTAAATCATGAAAATTGGAATGACCTTGCCAGTTATGGAGAGAGATCTTTCTAGAAATATATTACTTGATTGGATGCAAAAAATTGATCATGGACCATGGTCAAGCATAGCTTTGGGGGAGAGAATTGTTTTTCACAACCCAGAATTTATAACTTTACTTGGAGGGGTTGCAGCAGCAACAAATAAAACTGAGATCATTGCAACTATTTCTGTCGCAACGATGCACAACCCAGTTTTACTGGCTAAACAAATAGCCACGCTAGATATGTTATCGGAAGGTCGATTTACTCTTGGCGTGGGAGTTGGGGGGAGAGAGGAAGACTATCTAGCAATAGGAGCTGATTACTCCAAAAGGCGCTGGGCAAATGTTGGAGAAAATATTAATACTATGAAATCTATTTGGGCTGGCGAGCATAATCTTCACATAGGACCCAAGCCCTATACTTCTGGAGGGCCTCAGATTCTTGCAGGAGCTCTAGGTCCCAAAGCATTGGAGATTAGTTCAACCTTTGCAGATGGTATCGCCGGTTTTTCTTTTAATGCAGATATCAATGAAATTAAAGAATCTTTTGATTTAACCAAGAAATTTTTTAAACCTAATCCACGGTTAATAACAAGCTTTTGGTTTGCTATTGAGCCCAATGGTAGGGTTCAACTTAAATCTCATTTGCAAACCTATTTAGCTTGGATGGGTGAAGAAATAGCTGAAATGTTATCTGATTCTGCTGGCTTTTGTGGCTCGGTTTCTGAATTGAAAGATTTTCTTGAGCAAATTTCAAATATTGGCGCATCCGATGTTTTACTTGTTCCAACTAGCAAAGATGTTAAACAGCTTAAAATGCTTGAAGAGATAATTTTTTAATAAGATTTAACACTAATTAATATCTTGTTAGAATCTCTTAGGGAGATAATTCATGACTGATAATTCAATCTTAGAAGCACCGGAGCTACCAGAGCAAAAAGACCCTAGTTCTAGTGATTTTCCAGATGGGTGGCATTATGTCGCAAATTCCAAAGACTTAGAGAAATCTAAGGCAATAGAGGTTATTAATTTTGCAACCCAAATAGTAGTTTGGAGAGGTTCTGATGAAAAGCTCTATGCTTTGGATATGTATTGTAAGCACATGGGCGCATCCCTAGGTTGTGGAGAAGTTGATCAGAATGGTATTCGTTGTCCATTTCATGCTTGGAGATGGAATGGCTCCGGCGATTGCGATGACATTCCTTATGCAAAAAGAGTACCAGACAAAGCAAAAACAAGAAGCTGGACTCCATATGAGAAAGATGGAAAGATTTATGTTTGGTTTGATAGAAATGGCAACGAACCAGACTTTGATAGTATTTAATTGAGGAGAAACTATGAGTCATTTACCAGATAGATTTCCAAGAGGTTGGTTTGTATTAGGTCACCAACGTGAATTCTTGCCAAATGCAACTAAAGCTATATATGCATTTAATAGAAAAATTAGCGTCACCAGAGATAGTAACGGAGAGATAACGGTTGAGACCGGAGATAGCCATCCTTGGCCAGTATTAGAGATCAATCAAATGGTATTAATTTGGCATGATATTGAAAAACAAGAGCCAGACTTCTATCCAAATAAAATCGAGGCTTGTTACTCTGAGGAATGGTCGGATTATTCTATGGCTAGCTTTTTGGTAAAAAATAATTGTAGAGAGCTGATAGATAATATGGCAGATAAGGGTCATTTTGGTCCAGTTCATCAGGCGCCATTCGAAGGATTTTGGAATGAAGCAAAAGACCATACCTATACTCAAGAAATGACAGCTAATAGTCCAATACTTGGAGGAGATTTATTTTCTCAAGCAACCTATGAAGGTCCGGCTTATATGACAACCTATATGAGTGCTGTGCAGGATGGAAACACTGTTGAGAGTAGGCTTTTAGTTTCCCACTTACCTTTAACCATGACTTCTTTTCAAATCAATTTTGGTGTGATGGTAAAAAAAGTTCCAGGTATGAGCAAAGAGGAAGAGGATGCCTTTGTTCAGGGTTATGTTGATGCAAATAATTATGCCTTTGGTCAGGACGTTGCAATCTGGGAAAACAAGATCTATATACCTGATCCTGTAGTTTGCGATGGTGATGGCCCATTGCATAAGCTAAGAAAATGGTACGGTCAGTTTCTAGTGGATAGAGCCGATATTCCCAAAGGTCTTGATATGGAAAAAAGGGAATTTTAAAGATTTCTTTTGAAAAATAATCTCGATAATCTCGACATTCAGATTCTAGATCTATTAGAGGAAGATGGTAGAGCATCTGCTAAGTCTATTGCACTCAAACTAGGTATTACTGAAGTTACGGCGAGCAAAAGAATATCAAAAATTATAAAGGGCGATCATTGTAAAGTGGTTGCCATTGCAGATTTTGAAAAATGCGGATTTGAATTTTTACTACCCATGGGTATCAGAGTTCATGGCAAACAACTTGAACAAGTTGCAGAGAAAATCTCATCCTTAGATGCAGTTTATAGTGTAAGCGCAGTTAGCGGTATTCAAGATTTAGAAATTTTATGTGCTACTAAAACCCTTGATGAAACTGTTGAGCTGCTTGATGTTACTTTGCCAGCTATTAAAGGCATTAAGAGTATAACTCCTGCGATTTCATCAAAGGTATATAAATTTCAAACCGATTGGGCCCCGCTTGGAAATGATTGATCATATTGATTCAAAGATCATTGCTTTGCTTGGTAAAGATGCAAGAATGCCGAACAATAAGATTGCAAAAGCAATCAATGTATCTGAAGGAACTGTCAGAAATCGCATTGCGAAGTTGCTCAAAAAAAACATCATCAACATTTCTTTGATCAGGAATGTCAATCAGATGGATAATCCAGGTATTGCTTTCGTAGGCCTGGATGTTGAGGCTTCTTTGAAAGATAAAATTGCAATGCAATTAAGCAAGATGCCAGAAGTGAGGTTTGTGTCCTCCTTAATGGGTAGGCATGATTTAATGGCTTTTGTTTTAGCAGATAATGCTACCGAACTTTCTCATATCCTCTATCAGAAAATTGCATCGCTTGAAGGCGTGCAGTTTACTGAATCCAGCATCGGATTAAAGTATTTCAAATACGACTACAAATGGGGAAGGTTATTAAGTGAAGCAAAATAACTTTAGCACTATCCCAGAGGTTGTCGCGTATCGAGCAGAAAATCATCCGGACAGCATTGCATTCAAAAAAGACAATCAAGAGATTAGTTATTTTGATCTCGATCTGTATTCTTCCAACTTAGCACATACCTTATTGAGGAAAGGCCTATCCTACCAAGAGGCAGTAGCAATTTGGGCTCCAAACTCCATTGAATGGATTGTTGCGGCTATTGCAACTCATAAAGCAGGAGGAAAGATAGTTCCTATTAATACTCGAATGAAAGGTCCAGAGGCTGAATACATCCTGAATGCTTCTCATGCTAAATTTCTTTTTACCGTAAATAATTTTCTTGGCCAAGATTTCGGAGAGATTGCCAGGCAACAACATGTGCCTGATATTAAAGAAATCATTAATCTAGATAAAGACAATATCTTGCTTACAGATAGATTAGATCAAGCATCTGAGCTACCCACAATAAACCCCAAAGATATAGCAGACATAATTTTCACCTCAGGAACCACTGGTAAACCAAAAGGTGTGATGGTTTCCCATGCCCAAAATATTAGAGTTTTTGATTATTGGTCTACTTACATCGGATTAACCCAACAAGATAGATACCTTATAGTGAACCCCTTTTTTCATACCTTTGGTTATAAGGCTGGCTGGCTTGCTTGTTTGTTAAGAGGCTGCATTGGATTCCCATTAGATGTTTTTGATCCCAAAGTAGTTTTATCAAAAATTAATGATGAATCGATAACAATGTTACCGGGCCCACCTACTTTATATCAATCTATCATGCAATCTGATGCTTTGTCAGAAAGCAACATCTCATCTTTAAGGCTTGGAGTTACTGGAGCAGCAGCAATACCGGTTCAATTAATTCATGATATGCGGAATATTCTAGGTTTTGAAACAATCATCACTGCATACGGCCTTACTGAATCTACCGGAGTAGTTACTATGTGTACTCCAAGTGATGCAGCAGAGATTATTGCTAATACCTCAGGCAAAGCAATTGAAGGAGTGGAGGTCAAATGCGTTGCAATAGATGGAAATGAAGCAGCTTCTTATGAACAAGGAGAAATATTAGTTAGAGGATTTAATGTAATGGAGGGTTATTTTGAGGATCCAAAAGCAACCCAAGATGCCATCAATGAAGACGGTTGGCTTCATACTGGAGATATTGGATTTTTAGATGAACATGGCTATTTAAAGATCACAGATAGGGTTAAAGACATGTTTATTGTTGGTGGTTTTAATGCTTATCCTGCTGAAATAGAAAATATCATGGCATCACATCACGCTGTTTCTCAAGTTGCCGTGATTGGTGTGCCTGATGAAAGGATGGGCGAGGTCGCAAAAGCATTTGTAATTCTTAAATCTAAAGCCTCAATTAGTGAAGAAGAATTAATTGTTTGGTGCAAGGAGAACATGGCAAATTATAAAGTTCCTAGAAGTATTGAATTTGTAGAATCTCTACCAACCAATGCAGCAGGCAAAATTATGAAATTTGAACTTAGATAATGAAAGTTATTATTTCCTCCATCACCCAACATTTATTTGAAAAACAATTTGAAGAATTTGAATCACAACATCAAATTAATTTAGAAAAAATTATTCTTGATCCTCAAAATCCAAAAAATCCAGATTGGAGCGAGGTACCAGAGAGCGATGCATTTTTTTTAACCTATGAATTCATGTTTGCTGTTCGCGATGATAAATCACTAATTCCTGACTTGCTTTCAGTTTGCAAAAAAACAAAATTTGTACAAACAGGTTTGGCTGGGATGGATTCAGATTTTGCTCAGCAACTCCTCAAGATACCAAATCTTAGGGTAGCAAATGCTCGAGGTGTTCATGCCATTCCAATAGCAAACTATGTATTTGCTCAAGCCCTTAGGTGGACAAAGCGCATTGATGAGCATATTGATATGCAATCAAAAAAAAATTGGGCAGAGCTTGGAGGAGATGGAGAATTAACTGGTAAAACAATGATAATTTGGGGGTGTGGTGGAATTGGCCAAGAAATTGCAAGAATAGCAAAAGCTTTTGGAATGAATGTTGTGGGTGTTAGAAGATCAGTATTTACAAATCCAAACGTTGACCACGCTATCAGCCATGAGGATGTTTTTGATTGGTTACCATTTGCTGACTTTGTAGTGCTAGCATTGCCAGATTCTTCTGAAACAAGAGATATTGTTGATGCTCGTGTGCTTGATCAGTGCTCTCCACAATCTATGTTAATCAATGTGGGGAGGGGGACTGCTATTGATGAAGATGCTTTAGCACATGCATTGAATTCAAAGCAGATTGCTTGTGCTGCCCTAGATACAACTAAAATAGAGCCACTGCCCGAAGATTCACCTTTATGGACAGCTCATAACTGTTTTATAAGCGCCCATGATTCAGCACATTCATTGCAGGCAGTTCCAAGAACTTTTGCATTATTTTTACACAATCTTTCTAATTTGCTACATAAAAAAACTCTAGAAAATATTTGCTAATAAATCAGTAAATTATTATTCCTTATGTATACTTATTAGACATTCATAGGGGGAATAATGAAATTTAAATTACAACTGGCAAGCATCTTTTTTGCCTTATCCTTCTGCACCACAGCTATTGAAGCACAAGAATATACTTGGCGTTCAGAATTCTTTTGGTGCAAGCTTAATCCAGGTAAAACAGTACAAGATGTAGTTGCTGAAAATAAAAAGTATGGCGAGTTTTCTAAATCACAAGGAACTCAGTATATGCAAGCTGTAATGGTTCCAATGCATGCTGGAGATCAATCTGATTATGATTATATTATTTGGGGTAGCTGGCCTGATGGAGAATCCATGTATAAAGAATGGGGCTCTTATGCAAATGATTATGAGGATTGGACTGGCAACCAAGATGAGGATTCTTCAGCATCTAGTGCTGGCAAATGTTTTCATCAAGTTGCCATGTTTAATCATGCTGTAGCCCATAACAGAATTCCATGGGAAGAAAGAGATCAAAGAACTCCTATTCAATTTTCAAATTGTAAATTTACAAAACAAGGCAATCTTGAAAAGCTAGTCAAACAATATGCAAGAGAGCAAAAAGCACTTGATGCATTTGGTTTTAAAGGCTGGGGAAGTCATGTTTTTGTTCCTTATCTTGGTTTTACAGATGAGTTTGATGCTGACTATGTAGCAATGAACCACTGGTATAGTTTTGATGCAAGAGCAGATATGGCACAAAATTATCAAAGTTTTGTAGAAGCAAATCCTGATTTTGAAAAAGAACAAGCAAAAATTTCCTCATGCAGTGGCGGAAATAGTTTTATTCTGGAATCTATCTTTAATAACTTTACTCAATAGGGGAGAAGGTATGAAATTTACTTTAATGATATTTATTATTGCTGCATTTAGCTTAAGTGCTGGACACCACGAAGGTGGGAATACCAAAGATTGGGAAATTAAGACCTATAGCTCAGCTGCACCTGCATTTATAGGTGATCACGCTACAATTATAGGAGCCTCTGGTAAAGTTCTCAGAGAAGGAACCAATGGATGGAGATGTGAGCCATTTATGCCCATGCCGGAGGGAGGATTTAAACATCCTCATGAATCTGCAGCAGCTTGCTCTGATAAGAATGCAGTTGCCTGGGCTAATGCCTATAAATCACAAAGCCAACCAGAACTTGAGGCAGATGGCTGGATTTGGATGCTCCACGGAGACTTAGGTGTGGACAACTTTATACCTTACACAGACGGTCAAAAAGATGCTGGGCATAAACATTTCATTGAATCAGGAGCTCATCTTATGCTTATGCCTAAAGATCCTGCTTCTTTAAAAGGCCAATCCACGGATTACACCACAGGAGGCCCATATGTAATGTTTGAAGGTACACCATATGTTCATCTCATGATTCCTGTAGCCGGCTATTATGATTATCAACCTGAATCAAAACCTCATGCGCACTAAGGAGAAATTATGAAGTTTTTAAATCTAACTTTTTTACTATTGTTTTTCTCATCAGCTGTATTTGCTGATGAAAAAGCAGTTATGGAAAACACTAAAACAGTAATAGCTAATATTGAAACTTATTGGGATGCAAGGAATTCAAAGGATTGGGATACAGTCATAGCTTTAAGTAGCTCTCATGGCATGCTTAATTCTAATTCTGATGGTAGCTTTCATAAGCCGCTAGCAATTCAAACCGCTGCAGATTGGGAAAAGCAAACTCCTGGCGCTGCTGGAACCATTACAGTTCATGCAGCAGAGGCTCATCAAATTAATGATGGGGCAGTTTTTGCTAGATATTATGCTGAGGGTGTAGTGCCTGATGGGAGCGGGGGATTCAAACCCTATAGAACTAGAGTAACGAGTTTATGGGTTTTAGAAGGAAAAAATTGGGTTGCAAAAACCATGCATTTTTCATCTGCAAATTATGGAGGAGTTCACCAAACCACTCAGGCTGATTTTGAAGATTAGATCCTAATAAACATCATTAAGAACCAGCTCTATAGAGCTGGTTTTTTTATGGTGCCCTCTGCAGGAATCGAACCTGCAACTAATCCTTAGGAGGGATTTGTTATATCCATTTAACTAAGAGGGCTTTCACCTATAATACTTAAATATGAAAAACTCTCTATTATCTTGCCTTTCTAGATGAAGATCATAATTGTTGGGGCTGGTATTAGTGGGCTCTCCTGCGCAATTTTTCTTAAAGAGGCAGGGTACAAACCCACTCTTATTGAAAAGAATACTGAGTTAAGATCTTTTGGTGCTGGTCTTCAACTTGGACCAAATGCGGTCTCTATATTAAATAAATATGGTTTCAGCGAGGAGCTTGCAAAGCTAGCATCCTTTCCAAAAAAGATCAGATTTAATAACTTAAAAGGCAATCAGAATCTTTTAGAAGTTTCTTTGGAAGACTATGAAAATATATTTGGAGCCAAATACTGTTATTTAATGAGATCAGATCTCATCAATATGCTCTATAAAAAATGTTTGGATTTAGACATTGATATAAGATTTGACCATATTGTTGAATCGGTTGAAGCTAACTCCAAAGAATGCATACTTAATACAAGTTTGGGTTCCATTAAAGCAAATAAGATTATTGGAGCAGATGGAATCAATTCTAAAGTAAGAGATTCGCTTACAAAGAACGAGCCAATTTTTTCAAACAAGGTCGCGTGGCGAGGAACAGCTCTATTATCGGATTTAGATCCAAATTTTTTTGAAGATGTAGGCGTATGGGTTAGCAATAACATGCACGCGGTTTTTTACCCAATTCTAGAAAAGAATATTTTAAATTTTGTAGTGATCACCAAGGAAAATGATTTTAAAGGATATAGTTCCAGCTACTCTAATTCGTTTGAAGTAGATGAATTGCTTCAAAAATTTGAGATTAATCAGAAACTCAAAAAAGCGATTAGTAAATCTCAAAATCTATTCAGATGGAATATTTATACTATGCCATCCTTTCAGTGGGCTTCTGCAAATGTCGGATTGATAGGTGATGCTGCTCATCCTATTTTGCCATTTATGGCTCAAGGGTCTTCTTTGGGTATAGAGGATGCCTATCAAGTTGCTCTCAATTTTGCTCAGAAAGACACGAATTTGGAAAATCTTTATAGGAAAAGAAAATTAAAAGTTACAAGAGTTGCTTATTATTCAAAAACAAGTGGGCAAATTTACCATCTTCCTTCAAGCTTAAGAAAACTTGCCTTCACATTTAATTCCTATTTTCCATATTTTCTTTCTAGAAGGCTTTCTTTTGCATATAAAAATATACTTAATGACTAATTTTCAATCCATTAAATTAGTTTAGAGCTCGTTTATTCATTACAATACCTGTATAAAATTAAGATTAAAAAGATGATTTCAGTCACTTTACCAGATGGAAAAATTAGAGAGCTTGAAAAACCTCTCTCTGGGAAAGATTTTGCTAAAACCATCTCAAACTCTCTTGCAAAAGAAGTTGTGGCCATGGAAAAAGATGGAGAAATGGTTGATATTTCCACAATTATTGATGCTGATTGCTCCATTAACTTGATTAAACTTTCTGACCCTCAAGGCTTAGAGTTATTGAGACACGACTGTGCGCACGTCATGGCTGAGGCAGTTCAAGAACTTTTTCCAGGCACACAAGTAACCATTGGTCCTGCTATTGAAAATGGTTTTTATTACGATTTTTTTAGAGAAGAACCCTTTACCACAACAGATTTGGCTGCCATTGAAAAGAAGATGCGGCAAATAATCAAAGCTAACAGACCCTTTGAGAGAGAAGAGTGGGCAAAGAGCGAAGCCATTGAATTTTTTAATGGCATAGGCGAAACATTTAAAGCAGAAATCATTGAGGATCTTGATGAAGCAACAGTCTCTATTTACAAGCAAGGTGATTGGCTTGATCTGTGCAGAGGTCCTCATCTGCCATCTACAGGAAAAATTGGAAGCGCCTTTAAGTTAATGAAGGTTGCAGGAGCTTATTGGAGAGGTAATTCTGATAATGAAATGCTTAGCAGAATATACGGCACTGCATGGCGTAATGAAAAGGAATTAGATGAACACCTTAATTTCCTAGAGGAGGCTGAGAAGAGAGATCACAGGAAGCTCGCCAAAGTGATGGATTTATTTCATTTTCAGGATGAAGCGCCTGGCATGGCTTTTTGGCACCCCAAAGGTTGGAGTATTTATGTAGCTCTCGAAAACTTCATTAGAAATAAGCTACTACATGCAGGCTACGATGAAATTAAAACTCCAGCTGTAGTTGATCGAAAACTATGGGAAGCTTCTGGTCACTGGGAGAAATATCGAGAGCATATGTTTATTGCCGAAATTGATGAGCAGCATGCTAATGATAAAAGGACTAATGCTCTTAAACCTATGAATTGTCCTTGCCATGTTCAAATTTTTAACCAAGGTATCACCTCTTACAAAGATCTACCAATTCGTTTTTCTGAATTTGGTTCTTGTCATAGATACGAACCATCTGGGACTATGCATGGCTTAATGAGGGTGCGTGCCTTTACTCAAGATGACGGCCATATTTTTTGTACAGAACAACAGATTGAAGATGAAACATCGCAGTTTATTTCTTTGCTTTCATCGGTATATGAAGATTTGGGCTTCAAATCATTCGATATAAGATTATCAACCAGACCTGCAATCAGGGTAGG
Source organism: Gammaproteobacteria bacterium (assembly GCA_008080945.1). Taxonomy (GTDB): domain Bacteria; phylum Pseudomonadota; class Gammaproteobacteria; order Magnimaribacterales; family D2472; genus VMDH01. The sequence continues at coordinate 39,528 of VMDH01000017.1, forward strand.
GGATGACTCTGTTTGGGATAGATCCGAAGCCGCTCTCGAGCAAGCAATTCAAAAGTTAAGCATTCCTTACTTGGTCCAACCAGGTGAAGGAGCTTTCTATGGTCCCAAGTTAGATTTTGTATTACAAGATGCTATTGGGAGGGAATGGCAATGTGGCACGTTCCAACTCGATTTTATTTTGCCTGAAAGGCTCAATGCAGAATATGTTAATGAAAAAGGCGAAAAAGTCAGACCGGTAATGATACATAGAGCTATCTTGGGCTCATTTGAGAGATTTATTGGTATTTTATTAGAAAACTACAGTGGTAAATTACCATTGTGGCTGGCACCAACTCAAATATCTATTTTATCTGTTACTGAAGATGCTAACGACTATTGCAATAAATTAAAAGAAATATACGAGAGTGAAGGAATAAGAGTAAATTTAGATATCCGAAATGAAAAAATTGGTTATAAGATTAGAGAGCATTCTAGTCAAAAGACTCAATTAATGGCAATCATTGGAATGGATGAAGTCAATAGTAAAACTGTTTCTATTCGAGATATTTTTACTAGTGAAACCGAAACCTTAGAGCAGTCTGAGAGTATATCCAAAGTATTAGAGCTTTGTAAGAAGCCCTAATTACTTCCTCCAGCCTTCTCTATCAAAGAATCTTAAATAAGAAAGTTGGTCATGCTCAGAATCATTTACAACTTTGACGAAATCACCTGACTCAACAAGTACAACATCACCAGGTGTTAGTGCATAAGAGTCCTTATGTGCAATACCACTTGATGGATCTGCGCCGTGACCTTCCTTTGAATTATTATATTCAATGACTTCCATAGTCCCTGAGCCGCTAATAATTACATAAGCGACATCAGAGTTAATCAGCTGATGCCCAAGAGTTGATTTTCCTGGTTGAATGACAGTTTTGCTGGCGATAATTTTCTGCAGAAGATCGTTAGTCCATACAGAGTATTCGTTTGTTGTTTTAAGCGGAGAACCGCCAACTCTAAAATTTACATATTTTCTAGCCATTGGAAGATTGTAATTATTTATTAGATCTTTACAAATTTTTTTAAAGCAATATCATTTCAATAGCGCCGATTTGTCTGGCTTGCGGGCGCCTATAAATACAGCTAAAAAAGGTCCTTCCTAATTAGTAAATGCCTAAAAATAATTAACATTAATAAGGAAAAATAATGTCAAAAGAGTACAAAAACCCAGAAACAATTGGCTTGCATGCTGGCTGGAGAAAAGATCCAACAACCAATTCCGTTGCAGTACCCATTCATCAAACAACCAGTTATCAATTTAATGATACGGACCATGCTGCGAACCTTTTTGGTCTTTCAGAGCTAGGAAATATTTACTCAAGAATTATGAATCCAACCAATGCAGTTTTAGAGGATAGAATTTCTGCTTTTGAAGGAGGAGTAGGTGCATTAGCTGTTGCATCTGGTCAAGCAGCATCAGCATATTCAATCCAAAATTTATGTAAACATGGGGATAACATAGTAGCTTCTTCGCAGTTATATGGTGGAACATATAATCAGTTTAAAAATCCATTTGCAGATATGGGCATCGAAGTAAGATTTGTTGATCCCACTGATCCAGAAAATTTTAAAAATGCTACTGATGAAAAAACTAGGGCCTATTATGGTGAGGTTTTACCTAATCCTAGTTTCAAAGTATTACCTATTGAAGAAATTGCTAACTTGGGAAGACCTTTGGGCATTCCCTTAATAGTTGATAACACAGCGGCACCAATAATTTGCAAACCTTTTGAGCATGGAGCCACCGCATTAATCCACTCAACAACTAAATATATAGGCGGTCATGGGACCTCAATTGGAGGCATCATCGTGGATAGTGGTTCATTTGATTGGGAGGCGTTTCCAGAAAGACAGCCTGCCTTAAATACGCCAGATCCATCTTATCATGGTGCAATTTGGACTGAGGCTGTTAAGCCTCTTGGCCCTATTGCTTATATACTTAAAGCCCGAACTACTTTACTAAGAGATATGGGTGCTGCCATGAGTCCTTTTAATGCTTTTCAATTTATTCAGGGATCAGAAACCCTTGCTTTAAGAATGAGGGAGCATAGCAAAAATGCCTCACAAGTAGCTGAATTTCTACAACAACATCCTAAGGTTGTTAGCGTATCTCATCCTAGTGTTGCCGAGGGTATCCATAAAGAAAGAGCTAAGAAATATTTAAATGGTGGATATGGAGGCCTCCTAGGTTTTGAAATTAAAAATGGGCTTGAGGCCGGCAAAAAATTTATAAATGCTCTTGAGATGTTTTATCATGTTGCCAATATTGGCGACTCAAGAAGTCTGGCTATTCATCCTGCCAGTACAACTCATTCCCAACTAAGCGAAGATGAAATGCTATCTGCTGGTGTAAGCCAAGGATTTATAAGGCTTTCTATAGGGTTAGAACACATTGATGATATTATTGCTGATTTAGAGCAAGCACTGGAGGCAGCAGGTTAATAGAGTCTCTCAATCTCAAGGTCAAGCTATAGCTTTCATCATAGTTGATGAAAATCCATTCTATAGTAGGAAGAGAGTTTACAAGACCGTAGAAAATTCGGAATGTATTTATATTAATCTTGCTAAAAATAGGGCTGATGCAATTATTGGCATTCTGACATCTCTGGATGTTAGCGTGCTTGTTTTTATTCCAGCAGGTAAATTTTTATCTAAAGCAAATCAGATAAGATTGTTAGAATATAGCTCTAACGATAATGAATTTTGGGGCTGGTTCGCTCCCAGTAACATAGATAAAAGCAAATTTAGAATCATGGCAGAAAGATTTAATTTTACTGAAACAGGTATGTTCTTAACCAATGAACTCTTTTTTTCAATTGGTGGAGAAGATCTTAGAGATTTTCATGACTTTAAAAAGCTCTATAGTAAGCTAAATGCCAGATTAGTTCCCCAGAAAGCCTTATTACCTCTCTTAAATAAAAACAAACCTAAAAAACTATGATAGCTATAAAGAATCTTACATATTCTATCAATAAGAACACATTGTTTTCAGGCTTAACTTTTGAGGGAGCCTCAGGAAATATTTTGCAGATCTTGGGCTCTAATGGATCGGGAAAAACAACCCTTTTAAAGATTTTATCTGGTATTACTGAGCCTACAAAAGGGGATTTAGAAATAATTGGCTCCCCAAAGAAGCTCTTCTTAGGACACAAGATTCCAATTAAAGATTACTTTACAAACTTGCAAAACTTTTTGTCTTTGAATCCAGATGCATCAGAATCCAACTTTAATCAGTATTGTGAACAGGTGAATCTTTCTACTTCCAAGACATTGCTTTCATCAGCTTTATCCTTTGGACAAAAAAAGAAATTATTACTTTCCAAAATTTTTCTTAGTTCTTATGACATATTATTTCTGGACGAACCTTTTGTGGGATTAGATAGGGAAACCATTGGAATTATCAAGGACAGAATCCTTGAAATGAAAGTAAATGGGACAACAATATTCTTAACCTCTCATCAAGAAGTGCTTGATGGAGATGTAGTGATCAATTTAGATAGCGGGCTTATCACAAAATGAATGAGTTCAAAAAGCTATTTCAAAAAACTCGAAATTGGCTAGGTCCTATTCTAATTTTCACTATGGTCATGATTGCATTTCCATTAAGTTTAAATATTTATTCTTCCGAGCTCGTTTCATCTTTTGAATCTATTTTAGTCATTTCCCTGTTGATGACAGCTTTCATCTCCACAGAGGGAATTTTTAATGAAGACTATTCAGATGGAACTTTTGAGATGTATATCAGCGAGGATGGATCAATGTTTCAATTGGTATTAGAGAAATTTTGTGCCAATTTCTTAATGGTCTCTCTCCCGATTGCTTTAGTTGGGCTATCCTTTGCCGTTGCTAATGGTGCAATTTTAGAAAATTACCTTTCTGCATTGATTGGCATATTCTTTGTGAATACCATTCTTACCTCTATATTTGCTTTTGGAAGTTCCATAAGTTTAAACAAAGGTGCCATTCTAGGAATTATTAGTGTCTTACCCTTTTCAATGCCAGCGGTGATTCTATTTGGTCGTTTTTTGGATAATTTATCCTTGGATCACATCTCGCTCAGTTTCTTACAATTGTTAGCAGGATTATCTATTATAAGTTTTCTAATCTTTGCATGGCTTTCATCAAAAATTATTAAATTGCATCTTGAATAAATGAAAAACTTATTACTTCCATTGATTTCTATTAAGGAATACATCTCTTTAAATCATAAGATCTATCCTTACGCAATGATATTAGGGATTGCTTTGGTACTAGTAGGTTGGGGCATGGGCCTATTTTTTGCTCCTATTGATGCTGTCCAAGGCCATTCATACAGAATTATTTATTTGCATGTTCCAATGGCTATTTATTCTCAGCTTATATATTGGTTCATGGCTATATGGTCATTTTGTTTTTTAGTTTGGAAGATCAAAATTGGCCCTTATATGACGATTTCGGCTGCATATGTGGGCTGCATGGTAACCTTTCTAGCTTTATTTTCAGGTTCAGTATGGGGCATTCCCACTTGGGGAACTTGGTGGCAATGGGATGCAAGAATAACATCTACTTTTATCCTGCTTATTATGTATATTGCATTACTAACAATTAATAGTTCTTTTCAAAATATCAATAAGGCTGATCAAATTACAGCCTGGGTCGTTCTTGTTGGAGTTATTAACATCCCGATCATTAAAAAATCTGTTGATTGGTGGTCTACATTGCATCAACCTGCATCTATTTCTTTGTCATCTGAATCTTCAATTGATTCAAGTATGCTAATACCCCTTAGCATATCTATAGTTGGAGTCGGACTTTTTTTATTTGCTCTTGGTCTTAAGGTTTCAAGATTGATGATTTTAAAGCGCGAGGAAATATAAGTGGAGAAATTAAAGTTACAGTTTTCATCAATATCAGATGCATTGATGATGGATGGTCATGGTATATATGTTTGGATAGTTTATTTGGTTGCTGCTTTAATTTTGATTGCCTTTTCAGCGGTAACAGATTCTAAGTTAAAAATGGCTAAAGACTGTGAATAAAGTTAGAACCCAAAAGGGAGCCAAGATATTTCTTGTAATCTTCCTTGCTGCAGTTGGCGCTGCATTAATCTTATTTTCTCTTAATAACAAGTTAGATTATTTTTATTCTCCAAAAGATCTTGAAAGCATCGAAGCGCCCAGGGGAAATTTTAAGCTTGGAGGAATGGTGCAAGTTGGCTCTATAAAATTGAATGGCACCCAAACGTCATTCATTTTGACGGATTTTGAATCTTCTATAAAAGTTAAATACACAGGTGTTACCCCTGACTTATTTAAAGAAAATTCTGGGGCAGTAGTATATGGATATCTGGATGCAAAAGAATTCATAGCTCTTGAGCTTTATGCTAAACATGACGAGAACTACATGCCACCAGCAATGCTAAATTTAGAATGATTCCAGAATTAGCTAATTTTATATTAATCCTATCCATGAGTTTGTTCTTCGGAACTTCTTTGCTAGGTATATATGCTCGAAAAATAGAATCAGCAAGAATAATAATCAAACCACTGTTTACTAATGCTAATTTGCTGCTACTGGCCTCTTTTGCGCTCTTAATATATCTTGCTGTAACTGATAATTTTTCAGTTAAATATATTGCCTCTCATTCAAATTCATCTCTGCCAGTTTTTTATAAAATTAGCTCAATTTGGAGTGCCCACGAAGGTTCCATGTTCCTGTGGATTGTATTGCTTGGAAGTTGGAGCTTGCTATTTGTTAGAAACAATTACAAAACAGATCTTTATATAACAGATGTTCTAATAATTTTAAGCTCAATACTTTTTTTATTTACCGCTTTTTTAATCTTTACATCAAACCCATTAGATAGAGTATTGCCACTTTCTCCTATAGACGGAGCAGATATTAATCCCATTTTGCAAGACCCAGGATTGGCTATTCATCCCCCGATGCTTTATATGGGTTATGTTGGATTTGTCATCCCATTTGCTGCAGCGCTAGCAAATCTAACTTCTTCATCAACCCATGCTTGGGAAAAATCAGTCAAACGCTGGACACTTGCAGCATGGGCATTTTTGACAGCTGGTATAGGCCTGGGAAGTGCCTGGGCATACTACGAATTAGGTTGGGGCGGATATTGGTTTTGGGATCCAGTTGAAAATATTGCTTTGCTTCCTTGGCTTTGTGGAACGGCTTTAGTTCATGCAATGGCTGTCTCTTCTAAAACTTCTAATCTCAAAGCTTGGGTTACTTTCTTAGCAATGCTGGTTTTTATCTTAAGTCTGTTTGGAGCATTTATCGTTAGATCAGGAATCATAGATAGTGTGCATGCTTTTGCCAGCGATCCAACAAGAGGGCTTTATTTATTAAGCCTAATCGCAGGAATATCATTATTTTCATTTGCACTATTTATTTTTAAAGGCTTCAACTATCAAAAGAAAGTGATGCTCTTTGGAAGTAAAGAGTCGTTTATATCACTGAATAATATTCTTCTGATGACTGCTATTTTTTCAGTATTTCTAGGAGTGTTATATCCACTTATTTACGAGACTATTTTGGGTCCGAAAATAAGTGTAGGACCACCTTTCTACAATACTATTTTTGCACCAATGGTTCTGATAGCTGGATTATTTATCGGCTCCTCTATAGATTCGCAGTGGCAGAGACCCTTCAGGTCTATAAAGCTACTCAAGTTAGCTTACTGTTTGGTATTGATAGCAATCATTCTTGCTTTTTTGTATTTCTTCTTAGGTATTTCTTTCAGCGCTATAGAGGGCATGTCATTTATTGCCGGAAGTTTTATTTTAATTACCTATACATTAAGCATCTTTAACACTGATCGTAAAAGGCGCATAGCTAATATTGGTAGTTTTGTCTCGCATTTAGGTTTTGGGCTTTTATTAATAGGGATCCCTTTAAATTCTAACCTTAGTTATGAGGAGACGGTTGCTGTTGTGATCAATGAGCCGAAGCAAACAGAGCGAAATACAATCATTCTTAATAACATTTACGAAGCGGAGGGCCCAAACTTTTCTAGCATAATTGCTGAGGTAGAGGTAAACCCTGGCACAAACGCAGTATTACTTATGCCAGAAAAAAGAAGATATGCTAACAGAGGGCAAGTTACATCTGAAACAGCAATAAAATCTAGTTTCTTAAGAGATATTTATATCAATTTAGGTGAGTTAAATGATCAAGATCAATGGATATTGAGATTACAATCCAATTACTTTATTTCATTGATATGGGGTGGAATCATGATCATGCTTCTCGGTATCCTAGTATTTTTGAGGAAAATAAAACATGCAGCTGATTAAGATATCGAGTCTAATACTGCTTTCTATTTTCTTTGTTTTTCTGGGAGGGATTATTCTAGATGGCAATGAATCTGAATCAGTTATCTCTGGAAAACCTTTTCCAGTATTTCAGCAAAAAACTTTGGATGGAAAGGATATTTCCAATAAATATTTTTCAGATAAGACAGTGCTTGTAAATATTTGGGCAAGCTGGTGCATTACTTGTTTAGTGGAGCATCCATTTTTAGAAAGCCTTGCAGAAGATATTAATATTGTTGGGGTTAACTATAAAGACGATCCAAAAAATGCATCAGACTGGTTAACCAAACATGGTAATTTTTTTACAGTTAATATTCATGATCCTCAGGGAAATTTAGCTATTGATCTAGGTGTTACTGGAGCGCCTGAGAGCTTTCTAGTAGTTAATGGAAAAATTGTTTCTCATATAATAGGTGAGATGAACCAAAGAAAATGGGAGCAGCACTTTGCACCTAATCTTTAAGATTATTGGGGTTACGCTATTAATGCTCCCGCAACTAGTTTTTTCTCAATCTCAAGAATTTATATTTGAGAATGAGGAAATGGAATCCCGATTTTATGCATTGACTAATGAAATACGATGCCCTAAGTGTACTAGTGGCAGTATCGCTAGCTCCAATGCGCCGATTGCTGAAGATTTAAAAAGAAAAGTTTATGAGCAAATACTAAGCGGAAAAACTAATGATGAGATTAAAGCCTATATTGTAGATCGTTACGGAGAATTTGCTGATTATCGACCTTCTTTTGATTCATGGAATTTATTTTTGTGGTTAGGACCCGGCTTTTTTCTTTTAATTTTTGGATATTTATTCTTTAGGCAACAAAACTAATGCTAGTTTTTATAGCTACTTCAATTTTTATTGTTGCTCTGTTTCCGATTATCTACTTTTTGATCATCCGAGATCAAACAACTAAAGCGTTTCCTTTTGCAGTTTTTTTGATCATAATTTTTGCATCCTTTTTTTTGTACTTCAATAAAGGAACTGCAATAGGCTCTTTCTCAGAATATCTTGTCCTTACAGAAATCAATCAGGACATTGGTGCAAATACCGCGCTTTCACCAGTTTCACTTACTAATTCGTTTACTAATCTTAGCCAAGATGAGAAAGCCATATTTATTAATCAATTGTTTCAAGATGCGCTTCAACAAAATTCATTAGAATCAGCTGCAAGTTTGCTAGCATTTGCTAATAGTGTTTTGCAGGATGGAGAGTACCAATCAATTTTATTGTTGATGTATGCAGATTTACGAGATAAGCGTTTTCCAGAACTGTTACAAAAATTTATAGAAATTAAATCCTATAAGAATGACTGCAAGATTTCTAAGTTTTATGGAGCAGCATTTTTAACCAATGGCCCAAAGATTCCAATTTCTGAGAGCTCTTCTGAAGCCAGCATTTTTAGATTAACGCAAGATGATTATGTGGTGAGAGGATTTGATTTGGTATCGGCAACTCTCAATAATGAGAATATCACTTTGTCATTAGATTTAGTATGTGGAGAAACAAGCTATTTCACTTCATTAGAAATTGCTGGAGACGAGCTTTTAGCTAATGATATCGTTTTAGAGATTGAAAATAATGCATGGTTAAAAAGGGAACAATAGTTTAAAATATCCTTTTAGAAACCATGCAATTAAAGCATATAAAACTTTCAGGTTTTAAAAGCTTCGTGGATCCCACGAGGATATCTTTCCCTTCAAATATGGTGGCTGTTGTTGGCCCTAATGGTTGTGGTAAATCTAACGTAATTGATGCTGTCAGATGGGTATTAGGAGAATTATCCGCTAAGAATTTGCGTGGTGAATCCATGACAGATGTTATTTTTAATGGCACTGATTCTAGAAAGCCCTCTGGGCAATGCAGTGTTGAGTTACTTTTTGATAATTCGCTTGGCAAGCTTGGAGGCGAGTATGCAAAATTTAATGAAATTTCTGTAAAGCGCTCTATGACCAGAGATGGCCAGTCCAAGTATTCAATCAATAATACCAATTGCAGGAGAAAGGATATTCAAGATATCTTTCTTGGTACCGGGCTTGGCCCCAGAAGCTATGCCATCATTGAACAAGGCATGGTTAGCAAAATAGTTGGAGCAAGACCTGAAGAGCTAAGAGTTTATATAGAAGAGGCAGCTGGAACCTCTAAATATAAAGAGCGAAAAAAAGAGACTGAGCAAAAAATTAAAAGCACCAAAGAGAATTTATCGAGAGTTAATGATATTCGTGATGAGATCAAGAGGCTGATATCTAGACTAGAAAAACAATCTAAGCAAGCTCAGAAGTATCAAGAATTAACTCAAGAAGAAAAACAACTTAAGCTAGATCTAGCAATTATTAATATGCTTGAGGCAAAATCAAAAAAAGATTCTATCGAAACTACCATCGTGGGCCTTGAAAGAGATATTGCCACTAAAAACTCTCAGGTCAGTACAACCCAAGCTAAGATTGATCAAATTAAATTAGAACACAAGGAAACCCTTGATGCTTTTGATGAAGCTCAAAAAGAATTCTATACGCATCAAGCCGAGATTGCTCGTTACGAAACTAAACTAGAAAATCAAAAAAAATCTGAGGCTTCATTAAAAGAAGAATCTTCTCAGCTCGCTCAACGAGAGAAGGAGATAAATCAAAAAGTAGTTGATTTTGAGGCTTTATCACCTAGAGAAAAAGCCATTCATCTCTTAGATAAGATTATTAATGGGATAGATAACCAGAACATTAAAAGTATAGCCATTCAGCTTCGCGAACTTCTTATAGAGATATTAAATATAGCCGAGTCTCAATCTGAAACTATTAAACAAGAAATAATTAATAGGAAAAATAAGAATCAATCGCAGTTATCAGAAATTGCTACACAAGCAGAAGAAACCTCGGAAAGGCTGTCTTCACTAGCCATTTTAAAGGGTAGCTCAGAGGCAAAGCTTAACCAACTCAGAGCAGAGCAATCAAATGTTGATGAGCAAATAAGGACTCTAGAAGGATCTCGTGGGAATATCGCTCTGGATATAAAAGCATTGGAAGAAAAGCTTAATGATCAAAAATTAGAGCGAAGAACTTTTGAGGTAAATTTAGAGAATGCAAACCAGCTGCTGATTAAGAACAAAATTGATTTTGAGTCTATAAATCAGCATCAATATGCTGATATGAATAGCAGTGAGCTTGCTGATAATTTAGCATCCATACAATCTAAGATTATTTCTATGGGAGCTATCAATCTTGCTGCGCCTGAAGAAATTGAAGCAGAATCCGCAAGATTGGAAGAGCTCAACGAGCAAACTAATGATCTTGAAGAGGCTCTTGAAAAACTACAGGTGGCAATTAAAAAGATTGATGCAGAATCTAAAGCAAAGTTTGAAACTAGTTTCAATGCAGTTAATGAGAAATTAAAAGAACTTTTTCCTATTTTATTTGGTGGCGGCAAGGCTGAATTGGTAATGGTAGACGCGAACCCCCTAGATTCAGGGATTGCTTTTATGGCAACTCCTCCAGGAAAGAAAAATTCTACAATTTCCCAACTATCCGGTGGTGAAAAAGCTTTAACAGCTTTGTCCTTAGTTTTTGCACTTTTTGAACTCAATCCAGCACCCTTTTGCATGCTTGATGAGGTTGATGCTCCACTGGATGATCTTAATACATTTAGATTTGTAGAAATGGTCGAAAAAATGTCATCAAGAGTCCAGTTTATTTTTATAACTCATAATAAAATATCTATGGAAAAAAGTGATCACCTTATGGGAGTCACTATGCAAGAGGCAGGAGTTTCTAGATTAGTTTCAGTTAATGTAAGCGAAGCTCTAGAAATGGCTGCATCCTAAGATGCAAATTCTTTCCAATACTCAAATCTACCTTATTGCTTTGGCAATAGGTTTGTTTGCATTAGTGCTAGGTTTTTTTGCAAGAAAGACTTACAAAAAATATACCAACATTCAATCAGTCAAAGAAAAAAAGTCCAATCTTGATGAAGCTACGCAGGGTTCTTTGCTTGTAGATGAGGAAAAGGTTACTCCTATTTCTCAAGAATTAATAATCTTTAATATCTGTGCAGTTGATGGATCAATGTTTAATCCAGAACAACTGATGACGTTATTAAAGAATCTTGGTGGCAAGCTAACCGAAGGTTTTTTTATTTTTACAGATGAAGGGGGAAATGAATTATTCAGAGTCGCTAATGCTAAAAAACCTGGAACACTGGATCTAGAAACCCTTACCGACGTTATAGTTCTGGCTACCGATCTAAATAGAGCCTTTAATCCTGTTATTTCATTTGATGCTCTTGTAGATGCTGCTAACACCCTCACTTCTAAGCTAGAGGGAGTCTTGTGTGATAGTGCTAGGTCTCCAATCTCTAAACAAATGATGATCCACTTAAGATCAAAAGCTCAAAATTTATCCATAGATCGTAAACTTACTAATAGTTTGTAGTTTATGAATAAAAACTCCTCTCGTTACTTTGAACTTGTGGAGATGATCACTCTTTACAATAAAAAATATTATGTAGACGATGATCCTATTGCATCTGATGCTGAATATGACTCTCTGTTTCGGGAACTCTTACAATTTGAAGAAGATCATCCAGATCTTTTAGTTGACCATTCTCCATCCCAGAGAGTTGGCTTTCATCCCCTTAAAGAATTTAAGTCCAAAGCTCACAGCAAACCAATGCTGTCTTTGAGCAATATTTTTAATCAAGAAGATTTAACCGATTTTCATGAAAGACAACTTAAAGCTTTGGAAGCAAAAAATATTACCTACTTCTGTGAGCCAAAGATTGATGGAATAGCTGTTTCTTTACTTTACGAAAAAGGGATACTTACCCATGGATTAACCAGAGGAGATGGCTTCTCTGGTGAAGATATTACTCAGAATATTAAAACCATTAATACAATCCCATTAAAGCTCATTGGGCAAAACTTTCCTGATCAATTTGAAGTCAGAGGAGAGGTCTTTATTGATATTAATGACTTTGAAAAACTTAATTCTGAGGCAAAAAAAACTGGCGACAAGGTTTTTGCAAATCCCAGAAATGCTGCTGCGGGGAGCCTGCGTCAATTGGATAGCAAAATAACTTCTTCAAGACCCCTGAAATTTTTTGCTCATGGAATAGGCATACATTCCCAAGGGCTTCCTCAAAATTTGGAGAAAGTATTTGAGTATATACAAGGCTTAGGAATCCCAACCAATCCACTTAATCAACTTTGCAACTCAATCAATGAGTGTCAAAGCTATTATGAAGATATCCTTAGTCGCAGAGAAAAACTCAACTATGAAATTGATGGAGTAGTGATAAAGTTAAATTCATTTGCTGAGCAAGAAGCTTTAGGAGAGATCTCTAGATCTCCCAGATGGGCAACTGCATATAAGTTTCCATCAGAAGAAGCCAGAACAACCTTGGAATCCATTGAATATCAAGTTGGCCGCACAGGAACCTTAACTCCTGTTGCAAGATTAAAGCCAGTAAGCATTGGAGGGGTAACAGTCTCTAACTCAACATTGCATAATTTTGATGAAATAGAGAGGCTGGACCCTAGAGTTGGTGATGATGTTCTGATTAAGAGGGCTGGAGATGTTATACCTAAGGTAGTAAAAGTATTTCCAGCGAAATCTAGACAACATAAGATCACACCACCTGAGACTTGTCCTTGTAAGCTTGGGATGCCAATTCAACAATCTGTTTCTTTGGTTTGGGAGATTTATGATCAGGAGCAGCAAAAACGCATAAAGACATTTTTATCAAAATATGAAGCCAATGAATTTCTAGATAAAAATAAAGGAAGCAGCTTAGAAATTATTGAAAAATCAGAGCCGCTTTCAAGTTATAAGTGTACTGGGAATAGAAGTTGCCCAGAACGAATCAGAGGCAAGCTTATCCACTTTGTTTCAAGGAGAGCATTTGATATTGAAGGAATGGGTAATGAAATCGTCAAGTTATTTATTGAAAAAGGTTTATTGGAAAATTTTAATGATATTTTTAATCTTTCATCTCACTCTGAAACTATTAAGGAGTTTGATGGTTTTGGTACGAAATCCTGCCATAAACTTATACAAGCAATAGAGGTCGCAAAAAATATTTCTTTTGAGAGGCTATTGTATGCTCTTGGAATTGATGAGGTAGGAGAAGCTACTTCTAAGGCTCTTGCAAGAGCATTCGAATATCCAGAAGCTTTAGCCAGTGCTTCATTTAAATCTCTTATTGAAATTGAGGACATTGGTCCAAAGGTGGCTTCCAATATCCTAGATTATTTCGCAGACGATTTTCAAAAGAATGAATTCCTTAATTTAGGAAGTATTTTGAATATCATTTTCCCTAAAACTGTAACCAATAATGCCTTGTCAGGACAAATCTTTGTAATTACAGGATCGTTTGAAAGTTATGGAAGGGATGAAATCAAAGCGCTCCTTGAGCAACGAGGTGCTAAGGTCTCATCCAGTATTTCTAAGAAAACTAATGCATTGTTGGTTGGGGCAAATCCTGGATCAAAACTTGCTAAGGCTGAGACTCTAGGAGTAACTGTTTATAATGAAAAAAATTTAGCTAAATTATTGAGCGATGGATAAAAGATTTTGGGTTTTCTTTGTCATTCTGCTATTTGCAGGATGCAAAACAGCTCCACCAAAATCACCTGAAAATATTTGCGATATTTTTACTGAGAAGAGGAGCTGGTACAAAGCAGCTATTAGATCTGAAAAAAGATGGAAACTTCCTCCTTATGTATTGATGGCATTTGTTTATCAAGAATCTAGTTTTCAACAAGATGCAAAACCAGAAAGACAAAAGCTTTTAGGGTTTATTCCATGGTTTAGACCCTCCACAGCCAAAGGATATTCTCAGGCGCTTACCAAGACTTGGGATGACTATAAAGAGGAGACGGGCAATTCAGGGGCTAATCGCACTGATTTTAAAGATTCAGCAGATTTTATTGGTTGGTACGCAAGTAAGGGCTATTACCAAGGTTTTGAGAGAACTGATGCAAGGAATCTGTATCTTGCATATCATGAAGGTTATGGTGGATTCAAAAAGAAAACTTACAGAAAGAAGCAGTGGCTCATCCGAGTTGCTGACAGAGTCCAAGCTAGATCAGAAAAGTATCAGAAACAATATTGGGGATGTGCTAAAGATCTCCAAAAGAAAAGATTCTGGATTTTTTAGAATTTCTTAATTGTTAAGTCTAGAGCTTTCATCTCAGGTAAAAACTTTTCTCCGCCAATAGCTGAGATTGAATAGTGCTTATCTAATATATCTAAACCTGCATCAATTACGTCGTTTAGTTTTGCATCGATGATTTTCTTTCTGTATTGATTTCTTTCCCTGGCTGATGTTTTAGAGTATCGCTCAATGAAGTCGCTTTTTGCAGAGCCTAAGGGGGTCAGGGGCTTATCTATAGCAGACACAACATTGAGTACCGCTTCTTCCAAATGTCTCTTTTTAGCATTATTTTTCAACCAATCCTTTGCTGCAAGGAATGTTTCCAAAGTATTCGAACAATAGGGATCCCTATAGGAAAAGAACCTAAAGGTTTCAGTATTGGTATCGTGTTGAGCTCCTGCACCATAGGCTCCACCTTTTTCTCTAATTTCAGTGTGTAGAAAACCATTTCTTAACATAGCTGCAACTAGGGCTAAGTTAGAAGCATTTTTATGTTGAAGAGAAACTCCTTTGAATGCCAATGCGTTATAACAAATTTGTGAATTTATAATCCAACCGTTTTTATCTTGGGATTTTAATAATCCCTGTTGATTAAACTTTATCTGTTGAGCAATTTTTTCTTTATTTATCGATAAGAAAGATTCAATACTTGAACCTGCTCTGAAAATTCCTTGAGGAGTTTTTGAGATATTTTTTGATATTGCTTTTAAATGTCTTATAGCTTCATTCATGCCATGATCATCAGCAAGCAAGTCTTTAAAGTTTTTAAGTGCCGAAATTCCGTGCAAGTTTTCTTGTGCCCAAGCGAAAGGATTTAATCCTGCTGCAGCTGAGCTCATTGCCATAATGTGACCACTTTGATTAAGATGCTCTTCCTCTCTAAGCAAATAAAGCTGCAAAAGATTCGCAATTCTTTCTTTTTCAGAGAACTTGGCTTGTGCAATAGTTTCATTTATTAGCTTAATTGTTTTTGGAGTATTTTCAGGAAGCATCTTGGTGGATAAAGATAATGCCAAATTAAACTTTGAGGAGTTAGATTTATCTTTTAAAGTAGAAACTGATGCATCTAAGCCTGAGCATATTTCAGCTTGAAAAGCTTGAGCTCTTTCAGCGCTCTTTCTTCCATATCCTATGTTGGTAATTAAATAGGCAAGAGGATTTGCTAAATAGTAGTGTTCCTGAGAGAGTTTATTTAGGCCAAAGTAATAATTTACATAGTTAAGATTATTAGAAGCAATCTTATAGATTTCTTTATCTTTAAGAACTTTCCTAGAAACTTTCTTATTTACCTTCTTAGGTATATCGCGCTTGGTAACTTTAGGTAATAGCTCAGGGTCAGAGAATTCAGATTGACGTTTATTGAGTTGTTCGGATAATTTTTTGATTTTTTTATTTTCTGCTGCACTGAGATTTTTTGATTTTGATTGAGCTAGCTTTGTTAGAGATTGCTCCAGCTTAAAGTTAAACCTTTCATCAGGTTCCAAGATAAAATCAATTCTGTGGGAGTTGTCGATAAGATGTTCTTTTACAAGGTTTTCAATATAACCAGGCTTCTTTAGGTTTTGTTTAAGTTGAGTAATATTATTTTCAAGATCAAGCATGTCTAGAGGATTTTCAAAATGAATTGCAGCATTTATACATGATAAGAAAATTTGTAACCCTATAGGCATTCCGCCACCATTTACCTCTCGTTTGCTAAGTTCTAATTGATGAATAGCATTGCGAATAGAAGTTTTGTTTATTCCCTGAGATGCAATCAGGCTAATTTCTGAATGCAAAGCTTTTAACGCTTTTTGAGTATGTTTTTTGCTTACCCCTTCAAAGCCTGCAGTAAATACTATTTCTTTGTTACTGGGCTCAAGACCCAAGAGAGGGGTTGGAGCTTTAGCAAACTTATAATTTTCTAAAAATTTTCGTAGGGGAGAGGATGAATTATCTATCAAGATATTTATCATCAAATATTTTTCTAAAAGATTATAGGAATCATGGCTGTGGCCAAGTAACCAGCTTGATGTTACGTGATGGGAATCTGATTCTCCGTTACCTGGTTGATACTTTGCTTTGTTTAGTTGTGGTTTAGAGAGCTTAACCACATCATCAACAATAAACTTTTTCGTTGACGGCTTATGTTTACTAAATACTTTGTTTTCAAGATAGTCATGAATTTTATCAACCTTCATGTCTCCAAAGGTGAAAAAAATCGCATTGCTAGGATGGTAATGAGTTCTATGAAATTCCTTAAGATCCGCATGGGTTAGATGAAGGATATCTTTTGGATCGCCTCCACTATTGTTTTCATATGTGGTGCCTTTAAAGAGATGCTTGCTAATTCCATGCCAAAGCTGATCAGTGGCTCCGCTCATGGCTCCCTTCATCTCATTAAAGACTACTCCCTTAAAGTTACCCTTACCATCTTCATCAATTTCAAGTCTATGACCTTCTTGTAAAAAATCTAATTTATTCAAATTAGGATAGAAAGCTGAATCAACATAAACATCAAGCAGGTTTTTAAAATCTTTTTCATTTTGAGTTGCAAAAGGATAAGCAGTCCAGTCGGTTGAAGTAAATGCATTCATGAACGAATTGATTGATCGTCGCAACATCATAAAAAAGGGATCGCGCACAGGATAATTTTTAGATCCGCACAAGGCAGTATGTTCTAAGATATGCGCTACTCCTGTTGAATCTGATGGTACGGTTCTAAATGCAACCATAAAAACTTTTTCATTATTCTTTGATTCAAAGTGAAGGTGCGCACTTCCAAACTTTTTATGCTGGTAATGCTTAGCATTAACTTCAAGGGAATCTATGTGACGCTTTTCTATTAATTCAAACATAATTTATACTTACCGTTATTGAAAATAATGAGGACTGTATAGTACTCTATCAACATATAAAAATGACCAATCAAATTAAAATAATCATAAGTTTTGCTTTGCTATTTACAGTAGCCTCCTGCAATACAACTCCATATCTTGATGTAAATGCTCGAGACAGTTTTGTCTTGATTGATGGTGCAAGCTTTACAGTTGTAACTAATAAGAGTGATTTGCCGGCAAATATTGACCCCATTTCAGTTGAATTAGCTGCTGAGGAGGCTAGTAGGTACTTTGCAGCAATGGGATTTGTTGAAAGCAAACAAAATAATCGATATACCTTGGAACTAACTGTATCAACCAAGGACAAATTAAGATTTGACGATTATAGGTATCGTTCTTATTACGGCTGGGGAAGACCGTATGATATTGATAGGGTAACATCTGTTCCTGAGTATTTTTTAAGAATCTCAGTAATTGATGAAGAGGGTTCTAAGACGCTCTGGACAGGTTTGACTAAATGGCGTGGAAGGTCTCTAAGTGGCAGCGTCAATTTAGATGATATTAAAGAATCAGTAGCCTATATTCTTGATCAGCTCTAAGCTCTAAACTTCCAAATTTTCTAGCACCTCATCATCTACAGGTATAAACCCACCTCTAATTTGATTGGCGACAACTTCTCCGCATAAAAAACTCGAAGAAAACCCTCTAGAGCCAAGTGCCCCAACAGCATATAAGCAGTGATTTTGGGAGATTTTTGCTGCAATAGGGAATTTATTACTTCTTGAAACTCTCTCTGAGGCTCGTACCAAGATTTCCTCATCAGGTATTTCATCTGATTTAAGGAACATTTTTTGAGCATTTAGAATTTTATATATTTGTTTACTAGAAATTTCTAAATCCCTATATTCATGCTCATATGTAGATCCCATCCAAATATAATCGTTTAATGGGGGCAAAATATATCCTTGATGATGAATAGGTTGCGAAATTTTACGAACATACTTTTTTGGTATCCCAATAATATGTCCTTTGGAAACTTGAAGCCCTTCGATCCATTGCTGCAGGCCGCTCCCTATTGCTAATATCACTGCATCATATTCATAGCTTTTGCCATTAGCAAAGGAGAGAGTAGCAAGATTTGAATTATGCTTTATTGAAATAAGATCATGATTGAAATGAATTTTAGAAGGAGAATTTTTAAAAATTCTTTCAGTTAATTTTCTAGGTTCTAAATAAGCTCCTTTGAGAAAGTCTGTTTGCGCTAGCACACCTCCCTGGATAGAAGCACTATTTTGTGCAACTTCTTTAAAAAGAGGAAATGAATCATTGGCACCTACTCTCTCAATCCATTTAGCAGTTCTTTCATTCATTCCAAAAAACCTAGCTTTAGATGGATAAAATGATTCACTGAACTGAAGCATTTGTTGGTAGGCAAAGAAATAGCTTTGAACGAGAAATCTGTTCATAGCTGAATTATTAAATTGGAACTTTGGATACATCGCGGCAGCATGATTTCCTGATGCACCAGAATGCAAATGAGAATTTTTTTCAAATACATCGCAACTTATTCTTAACTTAGTAAAAGCATGAACCACCCCCGCAGCAGCAATACCACTCCCTATAACAGCAATTTTTCTTGGCAAAGGAGTGTTTGAAATATCATCTTTTGAGTTGAGCGAGCCCACAAGTTTGTGTCTTTTTTTAAATCCACTAACTTTTTGGTAGCCAATCTGATTCTCATTTAAAGATTTCTTTAATAGACCTGAGGATGTATATGTTCCAAAGGTTGCATTATTTTTTGAACATTTATTTATGTTTTCAATTACCTTAGATGTCCACATTTCTGGGTTTTGCTTGGGATCAAAGCCATCTAAAAACCAGGCATCAAATTTTCCAAAATTATGTTGTATCAACTTAAATGCGTCTTGGATATCAGCATTTATGATGGTGAGAGCAGCATTAAATTCTGCTAAATGAATTTTTATAATGCCATTGTGTATTGGGTGATAGTGTTTTAAAAATATCTGACTGATTTCTTCAAGCTCTGGAAAAAGTGAGGCTGCTTTCCTAATTTGTTTCACAGTAGGTAAAAACTTTTCTACTGACACAAAATCTAAGTAATTTAATGATTTTTTATTATGTTCTTTGAAAACTTTTAGTGTATAGAGAAAGCTTATTCCCAAACCAAAACCTAATTCACCAACTAGAGTAAATTTTTGGGATTTAAACTTTTCTCTTAAACTATTTGGCTCTATAAAAACATTCTCTATTTCTTCAAGAGCTGAATCTTGAAAATAACGATCATTAAATACCTTTGAGAAAGGTTTTTTATTTTTCCATTTTATTTCTTGATGACTTACTAGAAAGGGATTTTCAAACACTTTAAGATACGGTATGCAAATTTATTCTAAATATATTTCTTTTATTTTAATTCTTTTTTTTGTGAGCTGCTCTTCCGAAGAGGAGTCTATAAAACCTATTCCAGATATATCAAAAGTTCAAAAGTTATTTCAGCATACTGCGGAGTTTGATCAAAAAATTATCAGTTATTCAGGAGGTATTCATTTAGCAATTGGCTTTGGGATAGCAAATGCTTATATGATCGAAGGAGAGGGAGGCAATATTATCATTGATACTACAGATAGCACCTTCCAAGCAGAAAAAGTATTAGCCGAATTTCAAAAGATTAGCAATCAACCTATTGCGGCAATTATTTATACCCATAATCATGGCGATCATGTTTTTGGGGCTAAAACCTTTTTTAATTCTCAGCAAGAACCTCCCATTGTCATAGCTCATGACACTATGCACAAAAATGTTGAGAAGATTGTCGGCCTTATCAATCCAATCATAAGTGACAGAAGCTCAAAAATGTTTGGCACCCAGTTGGGAGAAGAATTAGTCAATGTTGGAATAGGTCCCTATTTGAGTGTTGGCATGTCTGCACCTGGCTACGTTAAGCCTTCGTTAACTTTTAGCAAAGATCTTCAGGTTGAAATTGCTGGTATATCGTTAGAGCTATTTCATGCTCCGGGAGAGACAGATGATCAATTAGCTGTATGGATTCCATCCAAATCTGCAATCTTTGTTGGAGATAATTTATACAAAACTTTTCCTAACCTTTACACAATCAGAGGAACCTCGCATAGGGATGTAAAGAAATGGAGTCAGTCAGTTAGAAAAATTCAGAGCTACCAAGCTAATTATCTGTTTCCTAGCCATACTCTACCCATCATCGGTAAAGATAAGGTTCTAGAAATTACACGTCTTTATGCCGATGGCATTCAATACGTCCATGATCAAACCGTGCGCCTTATAAACCAAGGATTATCTCCTCAGGAAATAGAGGACAATCTTGAATTTCCTGAAATTTTTATTAATTCTCCATATTTTTATGAATTTTATGGGACCGTTAGATGGTCTATTCGTAGTATTTTTAACGGTTATTTAGGTTGGTTTGATGGCAATATAGCAACCCTTGATCCATTAAGCTCAATTCAAAGAGCAAATAAAATATCCGGCCTGGTTGGAGGTCCTCAAAATCTTTTAGCTGCAATGCAACAAGCTGTTCAACAAGAAGATTACCAATGGGCTCTTGAATTGAGCGATCTTTTATTAACATTGGAATTTAATACAAAACAAGTCAAGGCACTTCGTGCAGAAGCGGCATCTAATCTTGCTCAAATTGAATCCAACCCCAATAAAAGGAATTATTTACTTTCTGCAGCAATGGATTTAAAGGGTGAATTCACCGATGCCAGCAAGCTAGTTCAAAGAAGTCCTGATATCTTAGAGGAACTAGATCTAGAGATGTTTATTTCTGTATTGCAGGTTAATTTAAACCCTCAAAAACTATCCCCCTCAGAAAAGATATCTCTTTGTATCGAGTTTACTAATGGTGAATCACTCAACTTGCTTGTTGAGAATTTTGTGCTTAAAGAAGGCGACAACAATTACTGCTCAAGCAAGATTAAACTCTCTGAAGCAAACTTTAAAAAATTACTCTCTGGTGCGATTAATCCGATCATATTTTTTGCAAGCGATGAGGTAGAGACTGACAGGGCATCAGAGGCGCTTCAGTTTTTATCGCTGTTTAGGAATTAATTCGCGCTTCCTTGCGGGATGTCTTTGAAAGGTAGCCCCTTATCAGCTCTTGGATCTTGAGGCAGTCCCAATACTCTCTCTGCAATGATGTTCCTAAGGATTTCATCTGTTCCGCCAGCTATTCTTAAGCCTGGAGCTCCTAGCCAAGCCATCTGAAATGCATGCAGGTCTCCGCCAGAATCTTGGCGTAACATACCTGCCATATCTGCAGAATCAATGCCAAAGTTACCAATAGATTGAAGTTTATTTGCACTAACAATTTTTGTGATAGATGCTTCAGGTCCAGGAGTACCTCCTCTAGATAGCGCTGAAATCGTTCTAAACTTGGTATATTTCAAACCGTTGGCTTCAATAAACCAATCCGCTAGCTTTTCCCTAACTCCTCCATGTTTGATCAACGGCTCTCCATTGAAGTCTTGTTCTTTGGCCCATGTCAGAGCATCTTCTATGTCTGAGCCTCTAGCATCTCCCACCGCAAGTCTTTCATTCATCAAGGTTGTAATGGCTACTTTCCAGCCATCACCAATTTCTCCTAATCTTTGTGAATCAGGGATTCTTACGTCATTGAAATATACCTCATTAAAACCTGAGCCACTGCCGGCAGATCCAGTAATCTGCTTAATGGGTTTAACCTCAATTCCAGGCGATTTCATATCGACAAAGAAAAAGGTAAGACCTTTGTGTTTTTCTAATTCAGGATCGTGTCTTACAACTAAAATTCCAAAGTCAGAATAATGGGCGCCAGAAGTCCAAACTTTTTGTCCGTTTATAATCCATTCATCTCCATCTTGAACTGCCTTTGAACGCAGGCCTGCTACATCCGAACCTGCTGAGGGTTCAGAAAATAATTGGCACCAGATTTCTTTGCCCTCGGCCATGGGTGGTAAATATCTCTTTTTCTGTTCAGCAGTGGCATATTCCATCATGACTGGCCCACACATACCCAATCCAATCTCAAAAACGCCGCCTGGCACATCAAACTTGGATTCCTCTTGAGACCATATGATTCTTTCAATAGGCGAGGCACCAATACCTCCGTATTCTTCAGGCCAATGGAGCATGGCCCAACCAGCATCGTATTTCTTCTTCTGCCATGCCTTTGCTTTTTGAAGGTATTCATCAAGATTACCTTCCACAGTTCTTCCTTGACCTACTTTCAATTCAGCGTTAGCTTCAAGCCATGAGCGACACTTTTCTCTGAATTGAGCTTGTTCTGGGGTATCTTTAAAATCCATAATTTATCCTATTGGTTTGATCCTATTGAGTTTGATTTATCTAAGTTAGTAACTAATTTTTCCTTCCATGCTGCTTCTGAGCCAAGATTTAATGATAAAACCTTTGAGCGCTTATAAAAGAGATGACAATCGTATTCCCATGTAAAGCCATTCCCCCCATGGGTTTGAATATTTTCTTTAGAGCATAGTTGGAAAGCTTTGGTTGCCGCTACTCTTGCTGTGGCTGCTGCCAACCCAAGTTCTGATGATCCTGATGAAAGTGCCCAAGCACCATAATAGCAATTGGATTTGGCTAATGTTAAAGAGATATACATATCTGCTAGCTTATGCTTAATAGCTTGATAGGAACCTATAGCTCTTCCAAAAGCATACCTTTCCATAGCGTAAGCTTTTGCCATATCAAGAGATGCTTGTGCGCCGCCCACTTGTTCAAATGCAACCAACACAGCAGCTTGATCTAATAAATGCTCCCATCTGCTCCATCCATCTTCACTGATAAGCTCTGATTCGACATCATTAAAATCAATTTGATAAAAGCTTTTGGATGGATCTATGTTCGCTTGCAAAGTCACACTTACACCGCTTGCATCCAAAGCAACAGAACGAAGTTCTACATTGTTGCCATTTTTGCATAGCACCATGACGTGGGTTGCCGCCTCAACATCAGGAACGGCAATTTTAGTTCCACTGACAGCATTATTAGTAACGACAGTTTGAATATTTTCGGAAGATACAGGCGCAAGACTTTCAGCTGCTGCGAAAGTACCCACAGCAGATCCATCGGCAAGGCTGGGAAGCAGTGAATTTTTAAGAGCCTCGTTGCCGCTTTCAATTAGGGCCTCTGTATACATATACACTGAGGAGGAAAAAGGGATAGGGGCCAAGCTTTTACCGATTTCTTCAGCAATGACACACAACTCAAGATGAGATAAGCCTAATCCGCCATACTCCTCTGGGATGCGAATAGCAGTCCAGCCCAATTCAATGACTTTACTCCAAAGCTCCTTATCATAGGGTTCATCAGATTCCATGATAGCTCTGGTGCGTTTTAAGGTATCCTCTTTGGTAAAGAATTTATTTGCTTCTTCTTGTAAAAATTTTTGGTCGTCAGAAAAATCTAAGTTCATAGCTATTAATAATGGTTATAATTGAGAATCTTATTTAAGCATAATTTTACCAAATAATGAGTAGAAAAATCTCTGCAGCCAGAAACTTTAAAGAGCAATTTGCTATGCACAAAGACAATATTTTTATTGGAATTTTTGCAAGCTTTGTCTTGGGAGCATTGCTTATTTTGACGATATGGATGAATGAGATATCAAAATCATCGGGATCTACTAGCAATATTCAAGAGGAGAGAATCGCTCTTCTAGAGGAGCAAATTATTTTAGTTGACGCCACTTATGCAGACTTCATTACGCAAACTTCTGCTGATTTACAGCTATTTGATGAAGAAATTAGAAAACTCTGGGATTTGAGCAACAAACGTAACAGAAAAGATATTGATGCTTTGCGAGGTAGCGTCGATAAATTAATTGCAAACAATAATAAGTTTTCTGAAGAATTTAATATTGTTTCCAAAAACTTCACCAGCATCCGATCAGACCTCATTTCTATTCAAGAGGAAATGAATGAGTTAGTTTTAGTATCCTCAGGAGTTAACAGCCTTAATTCAAAACTTAATGAGCTTGCAACAAGACTCTCGTTTGCTGAAGAAAATTTAAGAAGCTTTGAGAACTATAGAAAGTCTCTGAATCAGACCTTAATTGAAATACAGGCTTCAATAAATTCTGCAGATAAGAGCGCAGAAGGTGAAGGTCAGGAAAGTGTTTTGGATAACCTATAAAGCTGTCATGCTTTGGATCGTAGAGTTATAGCCAGCAATAGTTTCTTCAATAATTTCTTTTACAGTCTTAACTTTATCGATCAAGCCACAAGATTGACCCGTTAATGCAGGAGCTGCATTCATATTACCTCCAAAGTAAAGCTCCTTAATATCGATCAGTGCAGTCATATCCATAGATCCTGATTCATGAATTGGTTGCGTAAACTCCGTCTTCAAAGCTCGAATACATGGCTTTGATTTTTTATTCAATATCCAAGTGCTTTCTTCATTAGCCGAAACAATAGCTTGTTTAAAATTATCATGAACTGGGCTCTCTACTGAGCTTACAAATCTGGTCCCCATTTGAATACCATCAGCTCCAGATGCCATTGCTGCTGCCATACCTATGCCGTCTACAATTCCGCCTGCAGCAATAATTGGTTTATCAGTTAGTTTTCTGATAGCTTGAATAAGAACATGCAGGCCAACT
>VMDH01000034.1 GCA_008080945.1 Gammaproteobacteria bacterium
CAGTAAAGTTTATTTCTTACGCAGAAGATCAAGGAATAAAGCCTATTTTGGGAGCAGTGATCTCAGTTAAAGGTAGATCAGAGATCGATGAGGTTCTCGTTCTTATCAAAGATAACATAGGACTTCTTAACCTACTAAAAATTATCTCCAAGGCACAACAAAATAAGGCATCTGATCTGCCAGCCATCAATTTTGCAGATTTCACTAATAACCTTGAAGGATTGTTTGTGATCATTGGCGGTCAAAGAAGTTTAGCCAGAAGATATGCAATCCATGGTAGAGATGATTTGCTAGAGCGGCTATTGACTCATTATAAAAATATCTCCCATGACAACCTCTTCTTAGAAATCAATGCTATTAGCGATGAGGATTCTATTGCCAACTCGGTTTTTGCTACCAAAGCTCATGAGCACTCAATACCATTAGTTGCTAGCAATGATGTTCTTTTTGCTAATCAAGAAGACTTTGACATCCACGACATCAAGGTTTGCATAAACACTGGAAAAGTTATTGATGACAAAAATAGAGCAAAAGACTTTAGACAGTCACAATATTTCAAAAGCCCTAAAGAAATGTATGCCGCTCTCTCTGAGTATGAAATAGCTTTAGAAAATACCTATCGTTTAGCAATGAAGTGCAACATCACTTTCAATACGGGCAAATATTTTTTACCTGAGTACCCAGTCTCTGAAGACCAAAGTTTTGATTCCTATCTTGAAAAGTTAGCAAGAGAGGGCCTGAATATTTTCTTAAAGAAATTAGATTCTAACGAACATGCAAAGTATCAAAATAGAATGGATTTAGAGCTTGAATCTATCAAGGCTACTGGATTTTCTAGTTATTTTTTGATCGTTGCAGATTTCATAAACTGGTCTAAAGATAATAATGTACCTGTGGGTCCTGGGAGGGGTTCTGGGGCCGGTTCATTGGTAGCTTTTTGTCTTGGCATCACTGCATTAGACCCCATAGAACACGGCTTACTATTTGAAAGATTTATCAATCCTGAGCGAATATCTATGCCAGATTTTGATATCGATTTTTGTATGGAAAAAAGAGATCTGGTGATCGACTATGTTTCTCAAAAGTATGGTGCTGAAGCCGTTTCTCAAATAGCTACTTTTGGAACTATGGCAGCTAGGGCAGTGGTTAGGGACGTTGCGCGGGCTTTGGGCAGACCTTATGCCTTAGGAGATAGAATTTCAAAAATGATTCCCTTTGTCCCTGGCATGACATTGGAGCGTGCCATCAAACAACAGCCTTTACTTAAAGAGATGATTCAAAACGAAGAAGAGGTCTCTGAAATCATGGATATTTCCTTTAAATTGGAAGGAATTGCTAGAAATGTTGGAAAACATGCAGGAGGGATTGTCATAGCGCCTGGAAAAATTACTGATTTTTGTCCTCTGTATATTGATTCAAGTTCTGGGTCTACTATGACTCAATTTGATAAAGATGATTTAGAAAAAATAGGCTTGGTAAAGTTTGATTTTCTTGGATTGCGAACACTCACTGTGATTAGTAAGGCAGTTAATGCAATTAACGCTAAAAAGAAGTTGTTAAAAGAGGAACTACTTGATCTAGAAAATCTTCCGCTTGATGATCAAAAGGTATTTGATCTGCTTCAACAGGGAAAAACTACAGCGGTTTTTCAGCTTGAATCACCCGGAATGCGTGAGCTTATTAGAAGATTAAAGCCAACAAAGTTTGAGGAAATTACAGCATTGCTTGCACTTTATCGACCTGGTCCTTTGGAATCAGGAATGGACGATCAATTTGTGGATCGTAAGCATGGAAGAAATAATGTTTCTTATCCTCATCCATTATTGGAACCCATTCTTTCAGAAACTTATGGAGTAATTTTGTATCAAGAGCAGGTCATGCAGGCTGCTCAAGTACTTGCTGGATACTCTCTTGGGCAAGCAGATATCCTCAGAAGAGCAATGGGAAAGAAAAAAGTTGAGGAAATGGAGGAACAAAGAGCCGTATTCGTGGAGGGCTGTAAGAAAAATAATATTAAAGAAGGGCTTGCCTCAAAGATTTTTGATCTAATTGAAAAATTTGCAGGTTATGGATTTAACAAATCTCACTCTGCAGCCTATGCATTGATTTCTTACCAAACTGCCTTTCTGAAAACATATTTTCCTGAGCAGTTCATGGCTGCAGTTCTTTCTACGGAGCTTGGTAATACTGACAAAATTTATACTCTTCTTAAAGAATGTAATAGTCTGGGTATTCAAGTTAAAAAGCCAGACATCATGAAATCCGAAAAAGAGTTCTTTGTAAATGAACAAAACATTATCGAATATGGCTTAGGCGCTATCAAAGGAGTTGCTGATTCATTTATAAACCATTTGTTAGAAAATCGATCCCAACACAATATTGAAAACCTATTTGATTTAACTAAGAAGTTTGATATTAAGTTAGGAGGCAAAAAGTCTATTGAGGCGCTTGCAAAATCAGGGGCATTTGATGCCTTGGTTCCTAATAGGTCAATTGCTATCTATTCGCTAAGCGATATTTTGTCTGAATCTCAAAAAGGAAATATGCAACAAGTTGGAGGGGACCTATTTAGCAGTAATGCCATAGATTTTGATCCTTATGAAAAATTTAAGAATAAAGATGAGATCGATAACAATGAAATCCTTGAACTAGAACGCGAAGCTTTGGGATTTTATTTCTCAGGTCACCCTGTAGAGTCACTAGGCAATACATTAACAGGATTGACCTCTCATACCATTGATCAGCTGAAACCCGATATAAAGAAATCTAAAATTGCTGGCTTAATTCAGAATATTAGACAAACACGTGATAGACAAGGTCAGCAAATGTATTTTGTGAATTTTGATGATGGCTCTGGATCTATGGATGCTGTGATATCGAATGATCTCATTCAAAGTCATCATGAAATTATTAAAAAAAACAACATACTCATCTTCGCAGGAGACATCAGCATAGATGACTATCGTTCAAAAGAGGTTGGAAAAGTGCAATTTAAAATGAATGTTAAAAGACTGCATACCCTAGATGGAATATATAAAAGCGTGCAGGGCATTTCTTTACATATTACTGAGGATCAACTTCCAGAGCTGGAAAGTGGAATGGAAACCTTAAAAAAACTCAATGGTGCTTTATGGGAATCAGGAGAATGTACTCTAGAGATTAAGCTTAGTTTTAAAGATAAAGACACCTCTATTAGTTTAGGAGAGAATTTTAGATTTCATCCAAATCAAGATAATATTGCATCTATAAAACATGCTTTTCCAAATTTAGATTTAAGAATTAATTAACATGAGCAATCAATTTTTAGAGTTTGAAAAACCACTTGCTGACATTTTAGAGAAAATTGCAGCTCTTAGAGAGGCTTCCAAAGGGGATACCTCCTTGCTAAAGGAGATCCAATCGCTTGAGGATGAGGAACTCAAGCTGCGTAAAAAGATATTTTCAAAGCTTTCAATTTGGCAGAAAGTACAGGTAGCCCGTCATCCTCAACGACCACATATTTCAGACTTTATTCCAAGATTATTTAGTGACTTTGATGAGCTTCATGGAGACCGACAGTTTGCAGACGATGCCTCTATCATTGGTGGTCTGGCAACCTTTGAAAATATTCCAGTGATGATTGTTGGACATGAAAAGGGCAGGGAAACTTCAGAAAAAGTTAAACGAAATTTTGGGATGGCTCAGCCTGAGGGTTACCGAAAAGCAAAAAGGTTATTTCAGCTAGCTGAGAGATTTTCTTTACCCGTCATTACATTTATAGATACAGCTGGAGCATATCCTGGTGTTGAAGGAGAAGAAAGAGGTCAATCTGAAGCTATTGCTCAAAATCTTGCTGTCATGTCAAAACTCAGGACGCCAATTATTGTTGTTGTTACTGGGGAGGGCGGCTCAGGAGGCGCTCTGGCGATTGGAGTAGGGGACCATGTTGCAATTTTTGAACATGCCATCTATTCAGTTGCTTCTCCAGAGGCATGCGCTTCAATCGTTTGGAGATCATCAGAGAATGCACCAGATGCTGCTGAAGCAATGAAAGTTAGTGCCCAAGAGCTTATTAAGATTGGTATTGTGGATGAGATTATTCCAGAGCCCTCTGGTGGTGCTCATAGGGATTATGAAGAAATGGCTACGTCATTAAAAAAATCAATAACAGATGCGCTTTCAAGATTGGATCAACAAACAATTGAGGAGATGCTTGAAAGCAGATATCAAAGGCTTTTAAGAATTGGCTCTTAACGATTTAGCTGCCAAAGAAATTTTCCAAAATATCGACCCAGATTTAGATACTCTTGTGGGATTTAGTGGTGGACCAGATTCCACTGCATTGCTCTTCGGACTTCACCAATTAAAAATTAACAATAGATTGAATGGAAAGCTTGCTGCTCTGCATATAAATCATGGCATTAATTCTCAAGCAAACGCTTGGGAGAGTCATTGCAAGCAAGTAGCTGAATCACTTGGTATCACATTTTTTAGCGAGCATGTCACTTTAAAAAGCAAATCAAAAAGTATTGAAATTGAGGCTCGGAATTTAAGAATGGAAGTGTTCAAAGCATATTCGAGGGATTACAAACAAATATGCCTTGCACACCACCTAGATGATCAGGTGGAAACAGTTTTATTTAGACTTTTTAGAGGGACCGGATTAAGAGGGATAACGGGTATAAAACTTTCCAGAAAAATTGGCGAAGGTTTCCTTATACGTCCTTTATTGCATGCCCCAAAGGATGTATTGATTGACTACCTTACATCTCACAACATTGACTATTTAATAGATGAATCCAATTTAGATCAGAGCATCGATAGAAATTTTATTAGAAAATCTGTGATGCCTTTAATTCAGTCAAGATGGAGCGCAGCTGCAAACAAGATTTTTGATTTTAGTAAACTTGCGCATGAAGAGATTGAAATCCTAGACACACTTTTTGAAAATGTTTATGGGCATCTTTTTAGATCTGAATCTCTCATTAAAAGTGAGCTTGTAAATCTCGACTCTCCATTGAGAAGAAAATTAATCAGGCATTGGTTAGAATTTCATAAACTCCCTATTCCAAATTTAAAGATACTTATTGAAATTGAGAAAACTTTTTTAGATTCTTCCTCGCCTAATGCAGAAGTTCAGTGGAGCAGATCTGATGATGAGCAAGGTGTTATACTTCGTATCAACAAAAATGAGATTTATTTTGAGGTGATATAAAAAATGGCTTACGACACTCTTTCTTTAGATATAAATACTGAAACCAAAATAGCAAAAATAGTTCTTACAAGACCAGATGCAATGAATGCCTTTAACGAGCAACTAGTATGGGATCTTAAAAGTGCAACAGAACAGGTTTCTCAAGAAGAAAAAGTAAGAGTATGTATATTAACGGGAATGGGACGTGGCTTTTCTTCCGGAGCTGATCTACAAGAGAGAGATGCTAGCTGGAAGAGTACCAAAGATTCACTTCTAAACGGATATCTACCCAGTTTAAGAGCGATTATTGATATGCCAATTCCAGTAATAGGTTCTATAAATGGTCCAGCTGCAGGTATTGGGGCAGCATATGCCATGGCTTGTGATTTACGCATCATGTCTAAAGATGCTTTCATTATGTCTGTATTCAGTAATATTGCACTTGTCCCAGATGGAGGGCTTGCTTGGCTATTACCCAAGGGCTTTGGATATGCAAAGGCATTGGAGTATGCCATTGAAGCAAAAAGAATATCAGCTGAGGAGTGTGAAAGGTTTGGGGTTGCCAATAAGGTTGTAGATCCAGAAAAGCTAGAAGAAGAGACTAACGCTTGGGCTGAAACTATTGCTAGCAGATCACCAACGGCTGTTAGGGAAACAAAGAAGCTCATGAGACTTGCTATGGAAAAAGGATATTACGAAGTATATGAGGCTGAGGCAGAAATCCAAGACAAAATTTTTGGTGGGGATGAGTTTAAAGAAGGTGTATCAGCTTTCTTTGAAAAGAGAAAACCAAATTTTAAGTAATATTATTAAAGCAACAAATAATAGCTTTTATTGAAGACTTAAGTGTATTTTTATCAATGCCAGCTCCCCAGCGAGTAACTTTTTTATCTTTGGTAATTTCAATATAAGTTATCGCAGAAGCCCCTGAACCTGAACCGATAGAATGTTGATGGAATTCGCTGATACTCAATTTAGTTGCAAAAGCCTCATTTAAAGCATGGATTGCAGCAGAAAGCGGACCTTCACCTTGAGCATGAATTTTCTGTTGCTTATCTCCATTTGCTAGAACAATTTCTATGCTGTCTTGACCATCTTCCTTAGAAGATACCTCAAATGATATGAGTTCTAAGCCATTTGACTTTACAAAAGAACTTTCAAAGATATCCCAAATTTCTGAGGAGATTATTTCTCTACCAGTTTCATCAGCAACTTTTTGTACCTCAGCACTTAAGGCTATTTGTAAGCGCCTTGGCAATGAAACTCCATGGTCATTTTCTAAGATATAAGCAATCCCACCTTTACCTGATTGAGAATTGATTCTCACCACTGCTTCATATGTTCTACCCAAGTCTGCGGGGTCAATAGGAAGGTAGGGTACCTCCCAATGCGGCTCATTGGTTTTCTTTAAAGCCTGTAGTCCTTTATTGATGGCATCTTGATGTGACCCTGAGAATGCAGTAAATACTAGATCCCCTGCATAGGGATGTCTTGGGTGCACTGGCAGCTTATTACAAAATTCTACTTCCCTGATGACATGATTAATATTGGTAAAGTCTAGCTCAGGATCAATTCCCTGCGTTAACAAATTAAGAGCCAGCGTTACAATGTCTACATTGCCCGTTCTTTCGCCATTACCAAATAATGTTCCTTCTACACGGTCAGCACCAGCCATGAGTCCAAGCTCGGTAGCAGCTACTGCAGTTCCTCTGTCGTTATGGGGATGAAGAGACAGAATAATATTTTCCCTATTTAACAGATTGCGATGCATCCATTCAATTTGGTCCGCATACATATTAGGAGATGTCATTTCAACAGTAGCGGGCAGATTGATAATAACTTTATTTTGTGAAGCATCCTTTAGGATACGCACAACAGCATTGCAAACTTCAACAGCATACTCACATTCTGTGCCAGTAAAGCTCTCGGGGGAGTATTCAAAAGACCAATCAGTATGGGTATTTTCTAGGGCCAATTTTTTAACTAATTCAGCCGCATCGGTTGCTATCTTTTTTATTCCTGCTTCATCCTGATTAAATACTACTTTGCGTTGAAGGGTTGAGGTGGAATTATAAAAATGAACTATTGCTCTATCAGCGCCATCAAGCGCCTCAAAAGTTCGCTCAATAATATGCGATCTTGCTTGCGTTAGGACTTGAATAGTTACATCGGAGGGTATTTTTTCTTCTTCGATCAGCCAGCGAACAAAATCAAAATCTGTTTGAGATGCTGCAGGAAACCCAACTTCAATTTCTTTAAACCCTAAATTGCAAAGCAATTCAAACATTCTCTTTTTGCGTTCTTGCCCCATTGGCTCAATAAGAGCTTGATTTCCATCTCTAAGATCTACAGAACACCACAGGGGTTTTTTTTCGATTGCATTGCTAGGCCATGTTCTATCTGGCAGCTCGATAGGCTTATAAGGTTTGTATTTGCTAGCAATATCTTTCATGTTTTAATGAGCTGTGTCTTATTTAAACAAACGGTCAGCAACAATTCTTTCTCTAATGGGAATCAAAGACTTTTCACAAGCATTCGTTGAACCCAAAAAAAGTATTAATTATATGTTTCTAGAGCCTATTTTAACATTGCATCAAGAGGAATTAGACCAAATAAAGGAAGATGAGCTAGATCTGTTAAATAAAGTTCTACAATCCTCTGGTAATAACTCTCTTTTAGAAAGAGGAACTCTTTTGGTTGAAGAAGATGCAACCGAGTTTGATAGCAATATGATTAGACGCAACTGCAGGGTGATCATTGATTTTACAAGAACATTCAACGGATCTAATGTGATTGCTGCCCCCTCTTTAGAACAACTGCTACAAAACCAAGATCTCAAAAAAAATTTATGGCAACAAATGCTATACCACCTCAAGAGCAAATAAAGATATCTTTAGCAAATTCTAGCGATTTTGCCAGGATCCATGCTATAGATTCCGAAACAAATATTTCTCCTTGGACAGTAGAGCAGGTCAAGTCTTCATTTAATGCAGGACATATAGCCCTAAAGGCTACACTTGAAAGTGAGTTGATTGGATTTTTAATTTATGAATCTATTTTCCCTGAGATCCATTTACTGAGTGTTGCTGTTGATAAAACTCAACAAGGTAAGGGTATTGGAAGACTTTTGATGCAAACATTATTCCAGCAAGCCAAAGTGCAAGATATGCAAATAATATATCTAGAGGTTAGACAATCTAATCAGATAGCAATCACGTTATACGAATCTTTTGGTTTTAAGGTAGATGCTGTAAGAGTTGATTACTACAAGAAGCCAAAACCAGAGGATGCGTTATTAATGAGTATTGCTTTGTAGCTTTTGCAAGATCCAATCTTCAAGCTGTGATTGGAAAGAAAAGTTTTCTATAAAACCGCAATGCCCACCGTACTTGGTAATATTTAGATCGAGTAACTTTGAAGGTTGAATATCTAAAAGTGGATCGACAGGAATACATGGATCATCCATAGCGCTCCATATCGTTGTGTTTCTTGGTAGGTTTTTAAGGTTTTCATCTGTAATAGCATAAGCATGAAAAAGTTCCCCTAATGAAAAGAATTCAGCATTCTTATTCCTAAAGAATTCAGTTATCTCTCTTAAGGATTTAAGTTCAAGGGCGGGCAGCAGATCATTATCTGGGTAATGCTTATGCTTGTTAGCAATAGATTTCTTCCATTTTCTTAAGAAATACTTATTAATTATCACGGATTGAGTATCCATTGCTTTCATAGCTTGAGCTGGATCTAAAACAGGAGAGATAGCAATTACTCCTTCCAGATTATTTTCTGATACTACCTGAGAGATACGAAGGGCTATATTACCTCCCAGAGAAAAACCAATTAAATTAAATAAAACATCCGATTGGCTGCTTGTGATAGTTTTTATTAGCTCTTCAATGGCAGAAATATCTGTGGCCTTAAAAAAATCCGAGTTCAAATGTTCTGACCCACCATGATCAACGGGATGTATTCTGATTATTTGATATCCTGCTTTGAAAGCATTAAAAGCATGGCATGCTAAATATTTTGAATCTTTATTACCCAAGAAACCAGGCAGGAAAATGACAGATTTTGCTGCATCACTTGTTTTGAAATATTCTAAATTTATGCCCGCAGAGCTTTGAAAAATTTTTTTTTCAGATGCCGTATTTAATGCTTTTACTTTTTTTGACTGATGCAGCGATCGAAGTGGAGAGGAAGAATAAACAGTATTGAAGACACCATTTTTTAATAAAAAATTTGGCGACATATTTCTTTAGAGAATTTTTTTTATTTCTTTCTCAATCTTTGCCACCGAGTCATTAGATCCAAACCGCTTGATTACAGCTCCGCTACGGTCTACCAAAAATTTGGTGAAATTCCACTTAATGGACTTTGAACCTAAAAGCCCTGGGGCACTATTTTTTAAATAATCGTATAAGGGAGAAGCATTTGCTCCATTCACGTCTATTTTTTCAAACATTTGAAAGGATACTCCATAATTCAATTCACAAAATTCTTGGATTTCTTGATGATTTCCTGGCTCTTGTTTACCAAATTGATTACAAGGAAAACCAAGCACTTCGACGCCTTGATCTCTATATTTTTTATGAAGTTCTTCCAAATCCTTGTATTGAGGAGTAAAACCACACTTGCTAGCAACATTTACAATCACAAGTATTTTTCCATTATATTTTGAAAAATTTACAGGTTCTCCGCTAAGAGCATTTAATTCAAAGTTATGTATTTCCATAAGTTGATACCATTCTTAAAAAGCTATAATACCAGTCTCTACATTTTTAATCATGCAAGCTGAAATAGATATTTCTATAGTTCGTTTTCAAAATCTCTCAATAGATGAGCTCTATGCGATCTTACAACTCAGGCAAGAAGTTTTTATTGTAGAGCAAGATTGCCCCTATCTTGATGCAGATGGGAATGACGCTTCCTCATTTCATTTGATTGGTAGAATTGGGGGAGAAATTAAAGCCTACTTAAGAATTGTTCCCCCAGGCATTAAGTACGAAGGTCCTTCTCTTGGGAGAGTCATTACTGCTTTAAGTATCAGAGAGCAGGGTTATGGAAAAGCCATTCTTCTTAGTGCTTTAGATTTTGTTGCCCAAAAATATCCTAATCAAGAAGTTTCAATATCAGCCCAGTACAGACTAATTAAATATTATCAAAAACTGGGCTTCAAGGAGGTTGGTGAAATTTATCTTGAAGATGATATTGATCACATCAAGATGACCATACTGCCTGCTGTCTCTAAAAGAAAAATTTTTAAAACCTCATATAAGAAGCCCTCAGATTATTTTGCCATGGGTGGCCTACTTTTAGGTGCCTTGCTCATCGTCACAAGTTTTATCGAGGATATTGATATTTCTTCTATGAGCTGGGTAGCTAAAATAGAAGATAAGGTAATAAGTCGTGACCGTTTTGAGCAATATTTAGATTCAATTGATCAAACTCGAGCATCAGGATTATTAAAAACTGACCCTGAAAGAATTCTTGAAAGAATGATTGATGAGGAGCTATTAATCAGAAGAGCAATAGATCTGGGTTATTTAGATAATAACCCTCAAGTGAGAAGCCTGCTCATTCAAAAAATGATTGAAAGTATTCTTTCGGAAACTGATACACTAGAAATCGATGATACAGAGTTAGAAGTTTTTTATAACTCCAATAAAGATTTTTTCTTAGCTAATCCCAAGCTTTCCATGGAAGTGTTGCGGTTCTCCTCATTGGATATTGCTTTAACATCCAAAAAATCTCTTCTAGAAGGAAACACTCAGCTTGCATTCGAAGCAGCTGATAAGTCAGCAATTCGCTTACCAAAGGGCCTATTGCCCGCTACAAAAACTCGAGAATATGTAGGCCCCACACTCACTTCCATTGCACTAACCATGGAGCCAGGAACAATTTCAGACCCTGTGCAAATGGATGCTGGATTTCATTTAATTATTTTGTATGAAAAATCTTTTGATACGCCTAAGCCATTCAAAAGTATTATTGATCAAGTCAGGGCTGAGTTTTTAAAGCAAAAACGCGATGAGCTGCTTCAGGAATATTTAATTAATCTAAGAAAATGGTATGACATTACTAAATCAACTGATTTGTAGATTACTTGTCCTTATTTTTGTTTTTGCTTGTTATGAACTGGAAGCTCATAGTAGAAACGAATCTTATTCAACAGTTTCAATCACTCAGTCAGAGGAAATAATTTCGATAAATATTAAAGCCAATATTAGGCTGGATATTTTTCAACAACTCATATTGCCTTCTAACCTTACTCGTGATCTTGAGTTGGGTACTTATTTTGTAAGCTCATTTGATTTTGGCCCTGAATGTAAAGCTGAGCAAATTGTATCCCCAACCATTAATGCCAGCGCTGGGTTCATTAAGGCTACATGGGAACTTCAGTGTACTTCAATCCCAGTAAAGTATCAGAATTCACTATTCCAGGACTTAAATCCCTCCCACAACCACCTTTCTAAGGTAAAGCTTAATCAAGAGCTTTGGGGGGACTTTATTTTCAATATAGATTCGAATGCATTCTCATTATCTCAAGAACTAAGTCAAGGCTCTCAGCAATCAACACTCTTAAATTTTCTGTACTTCGGAGTAGAACATATTCTTACAGGATATGATCATTTGCTATTTATTCTAGGCCTGTTGGTTTTATTTGCTCGGTGGAGGTTATTTTTATCAATCACTGGATTCACAATCGGTCATTCTCTCTCTTTATTTCTTGGTAGTGTTGGAATTGTGATTGCCAAAATGAATATAGTAGAGGCTCTGATCGGGTTTTCAATTTTCTTTCTTGGATACGAGTATTTTTATAAAAATTTCTTTCTATCAAGAAGGCAATACTTTAGATTTTGGCAATTAATGCCATTAGGTATTTTATTTTTATTATGGGTGCTTGGAATTATAGGTTTCTTATTATTCTGTGGAATGACGGTTTTTGTACTCAGCTACAGCAAAATAATTTTGGATGATCAAGAAATGGTCAAGCCACTCTTAATTACTGCATTCTTTGGTTTAATTCATGGCTTAGGTTTTGCCTCGAACTTATCAGGGGCAGGATTCACAGATAATTTAATTTTAGGAGTTTTGGGATTTAATATAGGTGTTGAAGTTGGGCAGCTATTATTTGCTTCCATCGCTATGCTTGCTTTGGCCCTAATAACAAGATTATTTGGAGTTCAGGCACTTATATTGAGCAAGCATGGAATTTCTTCTCTTTTACTTTCCTTTGGTATTTATTGGTTTATTCTAAGAATGTTATGAGTAAGTTTTTGCATACTATGGTTAGAATTTCATCAATTGATGAAACACTTCGTTTCTTTAGTCTTCTTGGATTTAAAGAGGTATCTAGATATGACAATGAGCAGGGTAGGTTTACATTAGTATTTATTGCATCCGAAAAGGACTACTCTCAAGCATTAGCTAGTAAAGCTCCAATGATTGAATTGACTCACAACTGGGATGAGGTTGAATACGATTCCGGCAGGAATTTTGGACATATTGCGATTGCTGTTGATGATATTTATGCAGTTTGTAAAACATTGATGGACAATAACATCAACATTAACAGACCTCCCAGAGACGGCCGCATGGCTTTTGTTAAAACACCTGACAATATCTCAATTGAACTTTTGCAATCTGGCAATCCCAAAGAAATAATGGATCCCTGGGCATCCATGCCAAACATTGGCACCTGGTAGTATAATAAGCCCCAACAATTAGGGAGGGCATTATGGTCGTTGTTAGGCTTGCAAAGCCATCTGACCTAAATGAGCTATATAAGCTTTTAGATACCGAGGCAAGGGTAATGACAACCATGCCCAAGACAAAAGCTGATCTCAAGGCAAGAATAGATTGGTCTCAGCAATCATCTATA
This sequence comes from Gammaproteobacteria bacterium, assembly GCA_008080945.1. Classification (GTDB taxonomy): domain Bacteria; phylum Pseudomonadota; class Gammaproteobacteria; order Magnimaribacterales; family D2472; genus VMDH01. The sequence continues at coordinate 13,053 of VMDH01000034.1, forward strand.
GCAAAAGCTAGCTCAAAAAAGCCTGCAAGTTATCTCATGGTGCTTGAATCCAATAATAAAATTATGGGGATCTCAGCAATCTATACAAAGGTAGCCCATCAGAAACCTTCTGTATTTTTCAAATTAAAATCTAGGGAAATTTCTTCCAAAACGCTTAATTTTGCTAAAAATGTTGAGCTTCTTCAGCTGCATCATTACAAAGCTGCATACACCGAGTTAGGTACTCTATTTTTATCACCCAATGCTAGGGCGAAAGGCGTAGGGAAGCTTCTGTCTTTATCAAGGCTTTGTTATATGGGTCTTGATCCAAACAGATTTGATAAAAAAACATTTGTGGAGATCAGGGGTTGGAAAAATAATGAAGGAGAATCAGATTTCTGGAATCAATTTAGCAAGACTTTCTTTGAAATAGATTTTGAAGGTGCAGATAGCTTGAGTTATATTGACAACCATTTTATAAGTGAAGCAGTCCCGAAGTTTCCTTTTCTTAAAGATTTAATTCCTGCAAAGGCAAGGAGAGTAATCGGTAAAGCTCATCAAAATGCATTACCTGCTCAGAAAATTCTAGAAAAACAGGGATTTTATGCCAATGGTCTAGTTGACGTGTTTGATGCAGGACCTTGTTTGGAGGCTGTTACTAAAAGAATTAATGCTGTTCAGCACCAAATCAAAAGCACCGTGAAAATAGTAAGAGCCCTTGCTCAGCCATCCTCAGGCTATTTAAGCAATTGCTCATTAGTTAACTTTAGATGTAGCTACGGTGACTTTAAGCATTCAAATGGAGAAGCAGAAATAACGCAAGAAACTGCCAAAATTTTAAAAGTTAATTCAGGGGATGCTATCAGCATATTTTCTTAATGTTGTTTATAAATAATCATTGGTTGGCAGGAGAAGGAAAGAGGCTAATTTCAACTAACCCTCTGACGCTTGAAGAGCTGTGGAATGATAATCAAGCCTCCAAAGCTCAAGTTAATGAAGCCATAAATTCTGCAAGCAATGCGTTTATTGCATGGAGAAATTTCCCACTAAGACAAAGAATTATAATTATTAAAAAGTTTTATAAAATTCTTAGTGATGAGAAGGAGTTTCTCGCTAACCTTATTTCTCAAGAAACTGGAAAACTATTATCTGATGCTGCTTCTGAGGTATCTGCAGCGCTTGCTAAACTTAATAATTCCCTTAAAGCCTATAAAGGTAGGACAGGCTCAACCTCTGTCATTTCATCTTCCTCACAACAAGTTCTTGAGCATTTTCCTCATGGACCGATGGCAGTTATTGGACCATTTAACTTTCCTTTACATCTTCCGAATGGACACATTACGCCTGCACTTATTGCAGGCAATACCATCATTTTTAAACCCAGCGAGCTCACCCCATTAGTAGGAGAGGCTATGGTTTTGCTATGGGAAAGAGCGGGCTTGCCACAGGGTGTCATTAATCTTGTTCAGGGCGACCATACGGTAGGCAAAATGCTAACTGATCACAAATCAGTCCGCGGAGTATTATTTACCGGTGGAATAAAGGCTGGCCTAAAAATACACAAGTCCTTGGCAGGTCAGCCAAATAAAATTCTTGCTTTAGAATTAGGTGGCAACAATCCTTTAGTTGTTTGGAAAACTAAAAAAATTACTAGAGCAGTAGATATTATTTTAAGTTCTGCATTCCTATCCTCTGGACAGAGATGTACCTGTGCAAGAAGGTTAATCTTACAAAATTCAAAAAATGGTAGACAGATATTGGATGCTCTGCTCAAGAGAGCAAAGGTGATGGGAAATGAAGTTAAAAGCTCCAAGCATTTCGGCCCACTAATTAATAACAAGGCAGCCTCTCAATTCCTAGAATTTCAAGATAAGCTCATTAAGCATGGAGGAAAGGTTTTATTAAAGGGCAAGCTAATAAGCAAGAAGGGATCTCTTGTCACTCCATCAATTATTGATACATCAAAGGCTACAAAAGTATTTGATGAAGAAATTTTTGGGCCATTATTACAAGTTAGCTTCGTAGATACATTTGAAGAATCCCTCACACAGGCTAATAACACTGAGTTTGGATTATCTGCGGGTTTAATTTCTGATGATGACTCACTCTTTGATATTTTTCTTAAAGAGATTGATGCTGGCATTGTTAACTTCAATGCTCCTATTACTGGTGCTTCTGGAGCTGCTCCATTTGGAGGGGTTGGGAAAAGTGGCAATCATCGACCTGCAGGTTTTTATGCCGCTGATTATTGTGCATGGCCTAAAGCATCTGTAATAACTCGGGGTAGCTAATGCCAGAAGTATATTTTGATGGCATGGTTGGTCCTTACCATAACTACGGAGGACTCTCTGAGGGTAATCTAGCCTCTTTAAGCCATGGAAATCAACCATCTTCTCCTAAGACCGCAGCATTGCAAGGAATTGAAAAAGCAAAATTAGTTAATGGCTTGGGTTTGACTCAAGGTTTTTTTCTGCCACATGAGAGACCTATTTTTAATGCGCTTCATGCTTTAGGATTTGAGGGCGATGAAAAACAGGTTCTAAACAAGGTCTCCAAGAAATTTCCAACACTGCTTAATAATCTTTATTCATCTTCTGCAATGTGGGCTGCAAATGCAGGAACTTTTTCACCTAGCGTAGATTGTGAGGATAACATTATGCATATTACTCCCGCTAATTTAGGTAGTATGTTGCATAGGTCTATTGAATCTGAATTCACTCATTTTCAAATGGAGCTCATATTTGGTGGAATAGGAGTGGTTCATCCTCCAGTGCCAAATTTGTCCTACAAAGGAGATGAGGGAGCTGCTAACCATCTTAGAATGTCGACAAGCCATGACATCTCAGGATTTGAAATCTTTGTGCATGGAGGTTCTGCTTTTGAAAGAAAAGCAATGGTTCAAAGACAGGCCTTAGAAGCGTCTTATTCTGTGGCTGCCAATCACAGGCTTAACTCAGCCAAAACATTTTTTATTGAACAAGCTCCCACAGCAATTCAAGCAGGCAGTTTTCACAATGATATTGTAAGCCTAGCTAATGAAAGCTTGTGCATCTACCATGCCGATGCTTTTGCATTTCCTGAACAATTTATGGACATTAAAGAACAGATTTCATCGCAACTTCCTGATGCTAACTTCATTGAGATAAGCAACAAAGATATAAACTTAGAGGATATTGTGGGGTCTTATTTATTAAATTCTCAATTAGTCACAATACCAAATACAGATGAAATGTGCCTTATCCTGCCTCAGGAAGTGAATAATTATTCTGCTATCCAACAGTGGCTTGCAAATCTCCCCAATATCTCGCAAATAGCTCAATTGGAGTATGTAGATATCAAACAAAGCATGATGAATGGAGGCGGTCCTGCATGCCTAAGATTTAAGGCCCAATTACAAAGATCAGAGCTTGGAGAGTTAAACTCCAAATTTATATTCGATGATAAAAAATTTGAAGCTCTTGAGAACCTTATTCATAAATATTACAGAGAAAAACTTTTTCCAGAAGATCTGCAAGATTATTCGCTGGTTATTGAAACAAGAGAATTTTTGCAGGCATTAACCGAACTTCTCGATCTAGGAAACATTTATGCTTTCCAACAATAGCTTAAGAATATTTTTTAATGCTTTCCTCGAGAGATTCTTTCTCTTGGACTAATTCTTGTAATTGCTCTTGCTGATTAGTTACGACATTTTTGGGAGCCTTGCTGATAAAATCTTCGTTCGCTAACTTCTTCTCGATGGAGCTTATTTTTTCCTGTATTTTTTCTAGCTTATTTTTGAGAGAACTGAGCACATCATCAAAACTAAAGTTTTCAGGTAAAACTAACTGACACTTTTCACCAGCAATCAAAATATTCATTGCTTTAGAATGTTTATCAAGATCTTTTGAGTATATATCAGCAATACCGCACATTTTATTGAACGATGCCTTGAGAATATTGATGGAGTTGAACAAACGCTTGGGTGCAGTTGGGGGTATGTTGAGGTCTAAGGTGATTTTATTATCAAAATTCAAGTCGTTTCTAGTAGCTCTAACAGAAGCGATGCAATCAATTATGTCGTCTAAGAAAGGGTTTATATTATTCTTTGCAATTTCTCGTTGCTGAGGCATTCCAGAATCTACTAAAAAATCTGGAAAGGATTCTGACTGCAACTTTTTAAGATTTCTAAAGACTTGTTCTGTTATAAATGGCATAAATGGATGAGCTAATTTAACTATATCCTCCAAATTTGCAATGAGACCACCTATTAAAGCCGATTGCTCCAAATGATTTGCTTGCGATAGTTGATTTTTTGTAAGCTCAATATACCAATCACAATATTTTGACCAGATCAGTTCATATAGTTCATTCGATGCAAGATCAAATCTGTAGTTTTCAATATGTTGAGTTATGGCGTTTGTGGATTTAACAATTTGTTCATGCATCCAAATATTTAGAGGATGCTCAAAAGGATTCATTGCTAAATCTTTCTCGTAGCCGTATTTATCAATTTGGAACCCAATGAAGTGCATAGCATTCCAAATCTTGTTGCAAAAGTTTTTAAAGCCGCTGATCCTGCCAATATCAAAATTTATGTCTCTTCCTGGAGCAGCAAGCGAATAAAAGGTGAACCTAAGGGCATCTGTTCCATAGGAATCTATACCATTTGGAAATTGCTTTTGAGTAGCAGTAATAATTTTTTCTTCTAGCTGCGGCTGCATCAGTCCAAAGGTTCTTTTTCGAATAAGTTCCTCTAGCGAGATTCCATCAATTAGATCAATGGGATCTAGAATATTTCCTTTAGATTTTGACATCTTCTGCCCATTTTCATCTCTGATAAGACCTGTAATAAATATTTCTTTGAAGGGGATTTCCTTCATGAAATACATGGTCATCATTATCATTCTTGCAACCCAGAAGAAGATAATGTCAAAACCCGTCACTAAAGTTGAGGTAGGATGGAATAATGCGAGCCTATCTGTCTCTTTTGGCCAACCCAGGGTAGCAAAAGTCCATAGGCTTGATGAAAACCATGTATCAAGCACATCTTCATCCTGTTTAAGAGGGCCCTTGATTCCATATTTCTCTCTTACATGCTCTTCTGAATTGCCAGCAAAGGCATTGCCATCATCATCAAACCATATCGGGATACGATGTCCCCACCATAGCTGCCTGCTGATGCACCAATCTTGAATATTCTCCATCCATTGAAAGTAAGTTTTTTCCCAATTTTTTGGAACAAACTTTATCTCACCATTTTTAACCGCTTGAATGGCAGGCTTTGCAAGTGATTTGGCATCAACATACCATTGTTTAGTTAACAAAGGCTCCAATATTTCATTAGATCTATCACCTATGGGGAGTTTAATATTGTGATCATCCTCTCCGACGAGCGCACTGCATGTACGCAATTCTTCAAGAAGATTTTCTCGAGCCACAAATCTTTCCATGCCTTTAAATTTATCAGGAACCTCTCCCTGCAGACATGCATCTTTGTCCATAATTGATATTGGTAAAAATTTAGACTCATCTCCAATACTTGCTTCTCCAGATTCTTTAAGATGCAAGCCATGCCTTTGTCCTACCTCATAATCATTAAAGTCATGACCAGGAGTGATCTTGACAACGCCTGTGCCAAACTCACTATCAACATAAGTATCGGCAATGATCGGTATTGATCTATTAGCCACAGGAATGATGGCTTTTTGCCCAATATAGCTTGAATATCTATCATCGTTTGGATTAACAGCAAGCGCCATATCTCCAAATAGAGTTTCTGGTCTGGTTGTAGCAACTTGCAGGCAGTCATTGGAATCCTCTATGGCATAACTAATAGTCCAAATCTTTCCAACCTTTTCTTCATTTAGTACTTCTAAGTCAGAAAGAGATGTTTGTAATTTAGGATCCCAGTTGACCAGCCTATAACCTTGATAGATCAATCCAGCATCAAATAATTCTATAAAAGCATGCTGTACTGCATGCTCATAATCTTCATCACAAGTAAATCTTTCATGTTCCCAGTCAAGGCTGCCACCAAGTCTTCTTAACTGCTGGGTAATAGTATTACCTGATTGATTTTTCCAATCCCAAACTTTTTCGATAAATTTCTCTCTACCTAGGTCAGTTTTAGAGATACCATCTTTTGCTAGCAATCGTTCAACAACCATTTCAGTTGCTATGCCTGCATGGTCTGTACCAACCTGCCATAGAGACGCAAAACCTTGCATCTTCTTAAATCTAATAAGGCAATCCATAATGGCGTTTTGAAATCCATGCCCCATATGAAGTGTGCCTGTCACATTTGGGGGAGGAATCATTAATGAAAATGTACCGGGCTTATCTCCGGGGGCAAAGGCACGCTTTTCTTCCCACTCATGATAAAGAGATTCCTCAATATCTTTAGGCAGATAGGGACTCTTTTTTGACATAGGTACTATTTCAATAACATCTCAGCAAGTAAAGGGACAGGTCTGCCAGTGGCGCCTTTTTTGGGACCAGTAATCCAAGCTGTTCCGGCAATATCTAAATGAGCCCAGGAATAATCTTGCGTAAAATTTGATAAAAAACATGCAGCATGAACTGTCCCAGCTTCTCTTCCGCCACCAATATTTGCTAAGTCTGCAAAATTGGTTTTAGTGCAAACTTGGTACTCATCCCATAGAGGTAGTTGCCAAGCTCTGTCACCCGCATCTTCTCCAGCTGCAAGCAATTTATCTGCAAGTTTTTGGTCATTTGCCATTAGTCCAGAGGCATGTTTCCCTAGTGCAACAACGCATGCTCCAGTTAGGGTAGCAATGTCTACGACATAGGATGGCTTAAATTTTTTAACATAAGTTAGTGCATCACATAGAACAAGACGTCCCTCTGCATCTGTATTCAAGATTTCTATTGTTTGTCCAGACATTGATGTCACCACATCACCAGGTTTTGTAGCTTTGCTAGATGGCATATTTTCAGCACAAGCCATAATCCCAACTACATTCACTTTTGCTTTAAGTCTGGCAATTGTTTGCATAACTCCAAATACAGAAGCTGCTCCACACATATCCCACTTCATTTCATCCATAGACCCGCTCGGTTTTAGAGAAATTCCCCCAGTATCAAAAGTTATCCCCTTACCAACAAACACCGCAGGCTTATCATTTTTATTACCGCCTTTGTATTCAATGATAAGCATTCGTGGAGGCTCAATACTTCCTTTTGCTACTGACATATATGAGCCCATACCAAGTTTAGTAAGGTCTTTTTCATTAAGTGAACTGATCTTTAGTGTTGGAAAATCTTTTTTTAGAGCTTTAGTTTTGCTTTCAATGATTTTAGGAGTACAGTGATTTGCAGGCATATCACCAAGATACTTTGCTGCATTCATACCTTCACCAATTGCAAAACCAATTGCAGTGGAATTTTTTAATGTGCTCGCATCTTTTTTATGTGAATCATCTACCAAAAAAGTTACTTTTTTTAGAGAATTTAATTTCTTGGTTTTGTTTTTTGTAGCATTGAATGAGTAGGCTGCCGACTCACAGGTTCTTGCAGCGATTTCAACCAATTTTGGAGAACTGGCTAGTTCAGCGTTTAAAACAATGCACAGATCTTTGCAATTATTGGAAATAGCGTCTAAAACTAAGGAGGAAAAATAGTTTACCCACTTAAAAGTAGGGTCATTCTTGCTTGGCTGAGGTGAAATATGCAAAAGCCCAGCTTTGGAATTATTAGAAACTGTAATTACTTTTTTTGACTTTCCAGCATTAATAACCTTCAGGGGTTGATTCAATTCAGGAAGGTTTTTTATTAAAAAGGTAGGCAGATTAGTTTTCTTACCTTTTGATTCACAAGGCACAGTCAGCATATCTGTTACTACTGATTTGTAGTTATCTTTGATAATTTTTAAAGTAATTGAGTTTAAAACTTTGTAAGCCATTTTGTCTCCTAGCTATCTAAACATTTAAGTTGTATTGTAATCTATAGCAAATAGTTAAACATGTTGTATACACAAAATATTTTTAACGATTATCTCAATCGTAATATTTTTAGAGTATTTCTGCTCACTTCAACAGGAATGCTATTTTTTTTACTATTTTCAAGATCAATACAGCTATTTGAAAAAGCGGCCGCTGATCTGCTTGATCCACTTATAGCATTAAAAATCTTAGTATTAAGAATACCTGACTTTCTTACCTTCATAATACCCATCTCTTTTTTTGTTAGCTTATTAGTGAATTTAGGCTCTCTTTATAGAAACAATGGTTACTTAATATTTTTTAGTGCTGGCAAATCAAATACCTATCTATTTAGAACAATTTTTGGGCAGGGCGCCTTAATACTCTTTTGTTTGCTTAGTCTAGGGTTATTGGTAGCTCCAATTTCAAAACCGCTTGCTGAATCCTTATACGTTAATCAAGGTATAGAGCATAGGCTTGAGCTGCTTAGCTCAAATAGAATCCATAATATTAATCAAAGTTCTAAATTTACATTTCAATCAAGAGGAAGCCAACATAACTCATTTAAGGGCGTCACCTTTTTCTCAATTCAAGACTCTGGTGCTTTAATTATTTCTTCTGAAGAGATGACGACCGCCATCAAAAATAAAAAACTTTATTTAGATTTTCGCAAGGGCAGCATTTTAATTGATTCATTTGACTCTCAGTCCTCAATAAGCTTTGACAAACACACAACGCATCTCAATCTTGAAGAAGAATTAAGTTTAGCTCCATCATTCAGAAAAATATTGGATTCAGATGATCAGTTAGGTTTTAGCCAAGAGCAGTGGAATTACAGTTTTATTTTATTATTTCTTAATCTATTTCTTTTTGCCTTTGCTTTTTCTCAAACCAGACCAAGGGAGTCTAATAACCAGAAGTTTGTTCTGGCAGGCTTACTATTTCTTATATATTTAACATTCCTCATTGCATACAGGAATAGTTACACGGAGTCCTCAAATGCATTGCTTTATTTGGCGCTTTGGCCTATTCATGCTGGATTTAGCGCATTGGGTTTATTAATACTATTTAAATCCAGTATTCTTAGGAATCTAAATATTTTCAACAACCCTATAAGCAAATTTATTATCTACATATCCATGGCATTTTTATTTCTTTGGTTAATCTTCTAATGGGCCTAACGAAATTTATTTCTCACCTCTTTAAAACAACCATTGTTTTAGTCGTGTTAGTTATGGTGTTTTTATTGGCAATAGATTTGATTATTCAGTTGAGCGAGGAGCTCAATAATAAAAGCCAAACTAATGCTCTTGCTACTGTCTTGGGCTTGATCAAGGATCTTGATCAAAGAAGCTTATATTTTATTGAAGCTGCCATTATTATTGGTTGCGCTTTATCTATTTCTCTTCTTCATCAAGCAAATACCTTGAATCTGCTGAGAATGCTTGGCCTTAGCCCCCAAAGGATTATCCTTTACATTGCTTTATTGCCTTGTATGTTTGCAGGGATATGGATCTTCATTAATCAAAATGCTTATGAGTCCAAGATAGATTTAAGCCAAGATGCTCAGTTTATTGGAGACAATAAAATTCTGGTCGATCTTCCCGCCAAAAACCAAGTATTTCTTTATGAAATTAATGCTGAGAAGAGCATTTTAAGGAGCGTGGTTGAAGATAAAAGTCTTTTTGAAACAGCCTTAGTAAATCAATCCAAAGAACTTGCAAGCTATCGCTCTGATCTTGAAGGGCAGGTAGATATCTTAATACCTCTTACAAGCTTAATCTTAATTTACTTTATAGGATCGTTAAGCTTTGTATCCAAAAGAAATATTACTACCGGGGGAATGATAGCCATAAGTTTAGGGATAGCTTTCACTCTCACTCTGATAAAGAATCTACTAATTTCCCTAAGCATCATATTGAATTTTTCTCCGGTATTATTGATTGCCTTGTTAGGGATAGCTTTATTTTTATTTGCCAATCAAAGATTCAAAGCTTTATAAGCTTAGTTTTAGATAGCTTATCAGCAAGTGTTAAGCCATCTTTGTCAAAAAAACTGAAGAGCAGCAAAGTTCCTAGGCTAAGAAAAGTACAACCAACTATCAGCAATCTCACAAACGATGCTTTTAAACTTATTTTGCTTCCTTCTAGTGGGACCAATTTAATTTTCCACACGCTCATCCCCAGAGTCTGACCAGTCTTGTTCCAAAAATAACCAAAAAATAACCATGCACTTAGAAATGCAATCAACAGGCCTGCATAAGGAGGAAGTATTTCTCTTGAATTTAAAACAAGAAAGAAAGATCCCACAAAAAACCAAACACCTAGCAATAGAAAAAAATCATATATTCCTGCAATAAGTCTTCTTAAAATCAATCGTTCTTTAGTTTCATTCAACATTTTGAGCTATCATTATAAAAACAAAAGAGACTTTCATGAGTAATTCAAATACATTTTTTGGTCATCCAATAGGATTAAAGACATTATTTTTAACTGAAATGTGGGAAAGAATGTCTTACTATGGAATGCGAGCTCTGCTTGTCCTCTATATGACAGGCGCTATTACAGGTTTTAATCCAGGTCTTGGTTGGTCCCAAGTTGAAGCGCAAGCAATTTATGGAATTTATGTTGGGTTGGTTTATTTCATGGTGGTCCCTGGAGGTTGGCTTGCAGATAATATACTGGGTCATCAAAAAGCTGTCTTAATTGGAGCAATTATTATTGCGCTTGGGCACTATACTTTAGCTATTCCAATTACACAGACTTTCTTTCTAGGGTTGCTGTTAGTCGTCCTTGGTACTGGTCTCTTAAAGGGCAATATTTCAACTATCGTAGGCAAACTTTATGATGCCGGCCAAGATGGCAAAAGGGATTCCGGGTATACCATTTTTTATATGTCTATCAATATCGGATCTACTTTGGGATTTTTAGTATGTTCATTCCTTGGTGAAAAAATTGGCTGGCATTGGGGCTTTGGCGCAGCAGGGATAGGAATGACATTTGGCGTTATTCAATTTATTAAATCAAGACATTTGCTTGGCGATGCAGGAGCAGCTCCAAATGACATGGACGATGCCAAGCGAGCCAAACTTATCAATTATTCTAGAGTAACTCTTATAGGTATGTTCTTTGTTATTGCTGCAGGATTGCTTGGATTTTTTACTATTGATCCACGATATTTTGCTGAACAGTTTGCATACTTCTTAACCATTGTAGCGGGGCTCTATTTTCTTTATTTATTTATATTTGCAGGCCTTACTGCTACTGAGCGTAGGAATTTAATTCTTCTCTTTGTTTTGTTTGTTGGTGCTGCAGCATTCTGGTCAGGGTTTGATCAATCTGCAGGATCATTAAATATCTTTGCCAGAGACTATACTGATCTTAGTGTTGCCGGCTACATTATTCCCGTAGGATGGCTGCAATTCTTTAATCCAATATTTGTGGTGGTCTTTGCCCCCATCTTTGCAGGAGTATGGGCAAATCTAGCTGCGCGCAATCTTGATCCTTCTTTGCCGATTAAGTTCGCTATCGGGCTTTTATTTATGGGGCTTAGCTTTGTTGTGATGTTAGTAGCAGTTGAATTGGCAATGAAAAGTTCTCCCGTTGGTATGCAATGGCTAGTATTAACTTATTTATTCCAAACTTGGGGGGAGCTTGCTCTATCACCTATTGGGCTTTCGGCATTTTCTAGATATTCACCCAAAAAGTATGTGGGTCAAATGTTTGGATTATGGTTTCTAGCTAGTGCAATTGGTGGAGTGCTTGCCGGTCTTCTTGGTGGAGAAGCTTTAGGCGAGGGACTAGATTCTATTTCGCCAGTATTTAACTTTATGATTAAGTATTACTTAGTGATTGCTGTAATTTTAATTGTCCTATCGTTTGTAATTAAAGCAAAACCTAAAGAAACTTAGAGCATCTCTTTTAAGACAGCTAAATAGACTTCTTCTAATTTCTTTAGATCCTTAAGAGATATTTGTTCATTAATTTTATGAATGGTTTTATTTAATGGACCCAATTCAATAGTTTGAGTACCCATGGGCGCAATCCATCTTCCATCAGATGTTCCGCCACCATTATCAATGATAGCTTCCTCACCGTTTACCTTAAGAAGTGCAGCTTGAATAATATTGATGAAATCCTCTTCTTTTGTGTAGTAAGGCTCGGCATTTTGTACCCAGGTAATTGAATGCTCTATCTTCAAATCATTTAGAATTTTAGCCACACTATCTTTTAAATTTTTGGAAGTGTTTTCAGGAGAAAATCTAAAGTTAAATACCATCTCAAGATCTCCTGGTACTACGTTTGTTGCTCCAGTACCGCTGTTAATATTTGAGATTTGGAAACTAGTGGGATCAAAATCTACATTTCCTTGATCCCATTCTTGTTCGGACATTATTTTAATAAATTCACCGCTTGCATGAATTGGGTTTTTCACCTCATTTGGATATGCAACATGGCCCTGTTTACCATGAATCGTTAGATAGCCCGTTAAAGAACCTCTTCTTCCCCTGCGCATAACATCGCCAACGGATTTTTTGGAGCTAGCTTCTCCTACTAGACAGTAGTCTATAAATTGATTTTTACTCTGCAGATCAGCAATGAGTTTATCTATTTTGCCATCAGCTAACTCACCTTCCTCATTACTAGTCAAAAGCACCCATATTTGAAAAGGAGGGGAGGGATTATCAATTAAAAATCTTCTTGCTGCACCAATGAACGCAGCAATACTTGATTTCATATCTGCTGCGCCTCTACCAATCAATTTTTCATCAACAATCTCTCCAGCAAACGGATCAACATCCCACTGATCAATTGGGCCTGATGGCACAACATCTGTGTGACCAAGAAAGCAAAATACTTTGCCCTCAGATCCATGCTTAGCAAGCATATTCTCTACGTTTAGATAGCTTGAATATTCAACCCTAAATCCAAGTTCGGTGACTTTCTTATCTAGGATTTTAAAGCAGCCTTTATCCTCAGGAGAGATTGATTTAATTGAGATAAGTTCTTGGGCAAGTTCTAATGTGCTCATGAGTTCTTATGTAGTTCCTGATTGAGTTCAATCGATTTTTTGTTTTGAATAGCTTCAACTGAACCCGAGATGGAATTTCTTCTAAAAAGTAAATTATCTGATCCCGCTAATTCAGAGGCCTTCACCACTTTCTCTCCACTATCCAGCATGAGATTTACTTTGGTTCCGGCTGTTAAATATAGTCCAGCCTCAACAGTACAGTCATCTCCCAGTGGAATCCCAAGCCCTGCATTGGCACCAATCAATGACCTTTTGCCTAAGGAAATCTTTATATTGTTTCCTCCTGAAAGCGTGCCCATGGTACTTGCTCCTCCTCCAATATCAGAATGAGCATCAATGGTTACTCCAGCAGAGATACGGCCTTCAATCATACACGGCCCTAAAGTGCCAGCATTAAAGTTGACGAAGCCTTCGTGCATGATTGTAGTTCCTGGGGCAAGATGGGCTCCAAGCCTCACCCTTGAGGCGTCTGCAATCCTTACATCATTGGGGACAACATAGTCAGTCATTTTGGGAAACTTATCTACTGAAAAAACGATCAATGGGTTATTGGTACCAATGCTGGATGTAAGTCTTTCGTTTATTTCAGAGGCCTTAATAGGCCCTTGATTAGTCCATGCATTATTAGGTAATGCGCTAAATATGCCCTCTAAATTTAACGAGTTTGGTTTTGAAATAAGTTTTGAAAGAAGGTGTAATTTAAGGTAGGCACACTCTGTAGTTTCGATGGCCTCATCACTCTTTATATAAATAGCTATGTATTTTTTATTTGATGCAAGCTCAGAATCATAGTTCTTATTGTGATGCAGTTCTTTGAATACTTTTCCATCAATAACTATTGCTTTTTGACCATCAAATTTCTCTTCATTAAGAAAACTAAAAAAGGCATGCTCTTTCAATACCTCATGATATATATCCGTATATGAGGCATCTAAAAAGTTTCCATCATTATCTATTGTTGCAATCCCAATAGCTGCTATTGGAAAGATAGAATTTGTGCTCATAGTGGTGGTATTCTACAGATTTTGGAGTGATGCAGTTAATTTTTTAACCCTGGGATCATCTAGGAATTCTCCCTCCTTTACAGGGGAAATTAAAAAGGTATCTTCTACCTTTTCTCCAAGTGTTGTAATTCTTGCAGAATGAATTTGCATATTCTCATTGAGAAATATTTCAGAAATTTTTATTAATAATCCTTGCGAATCAAGAGTTTCAATAGTGATTCTTTTGCGTGTTTTATTCTTATCAGGATTGATAGTGATCTTATTTTTCAAAGCAAATACCCTTGCTTTAGATCGAATAATTGTTTTAGGAACCCCAAGTTTTAGATCAAAGTCTTCAAGGTTTTTTTGAAAAGCAAGAATGATCTTTCTCAGATCATCTTTATTGAGGCTATTACCCAAAACTTTATGCCTAATAGCAAACTTATTTAACACGAATCCTTTTCTTGAAGCAGTCATAATATCTGCATCGAAAACTTCTAAATTTAAGTTGCCTAATATTTCTACCATTCTATGGAAAAGGCCTACCTTGTCTTTGCCATATAGAGTAAGCAGGACATAGTCAGCCATTTTTTCAAAATAAATCTTATAGTCATGGGTTGCATGATTGCTAAGTGCTTGAGCATCTAGCAATATTGTCTCTTGAGCATATCTTGCAAAGTAACTAAGAGGTAATTCATTCCAATTGCCTTCCAATATTTGTCTTTCGTTCTGGCTAAAAAATTTAAGCATAGAAGATGGTATAGAGTCTTTATTTTGCTTGCTCTCTTTATCTAAGTTTTGATTTAAAACTTTTCTTGTTTCCAAATAGAGCGTTTTGAGGAGACCATGTTTCCAAGAATTCCATAAAGTTGGATTAGTGCCTCTCATATCATTGATGGTGAGTAGGTACAGGTAATCTAATTTAACCAGTGATCCTATTTTTTTTGCAAAATCCATCACAGTTTGCTGATCATGAACATCCATTTTCTGTGACCAAGACGACATGGTTAGATGTTCTTTTACTAACCATGCTATTAATTGCCCGTCCGTATTACTCAAAGATGCCTTTTTAGCAAAATTGGATGCAGCCATTGAACCTAATTCGGAGTGATCCCCATTTTTACCTTTACTAATGTCATGAAAAAGCCCTGCAAGATAGAGGATTTCAATACTAGGCAGTTTTCTAACTAACTCTATTTCCAAAGCAAGATCATCTGGAGCTTTGCCTATGAACATTTGGCGCATATTTTTTACAACCTTAAAGGTATGTTCATCGACTGTGTATACGTGAAATAGATCGAATTGCATCATGCCAATAACGTGATTAAATTCAGGAACTATTTTCTGCAAGAGTCCTATTTGTCGCATTATTCTTAGCAAGGAAGATGCTTGGAAAGGGGATCTAAGAAAAGTAACAAAAAGAGATGCAATCTTTTTAGTTTGAAATTTATTTGCTGGCAAGGAGCTAACTATCTTTTTGATTGTAGAAAATTGACTCAAGCGGAAATCTTTTTTTTGTTTTTTGTTTCCAAGGGTAATAAACGTTTCAAGAACTTTTTCTTGAGGACTCAAGCTTTTATTGCTACTCACTTGGAAAGGAGATATTTTATCGAGCATGCAAGAAAGTAATTCATTTATTTCCTGAATATTTTTTGCATCTAAGTAGTAACTGCGCATTAATTTTTCTACTGCTTGATTAGCATTCTTTGCAGGGAAAATTAATTTTTGTATCTTGATTTGATTTTCAAAACTTAGCCTTTCTTGTTTGCTTTCTTGATGTAATAAATATCTTAAAATTTTTAATCTATCATAAGATTTAATAACGTCTTGCTTTTGCATTCTTGTTAAATGTAAGTTGAGATAACCCCATAATTTCTCTTTTCCAAAAACATCTTCAAGCCATATAAGCATATGAAAGTCTCTCAATCCTCCTGGAGATTCTTTAATATTTGGCTCAAGATTAAAGGCTGTAGAGTCAAAATTTTTATATCTGAGTTGTTGCTCTATAAATTTTTGCTTTAAAAAATATTTTGGCTTTAGTAATTTTTTTTGCTTGCCTTTAAATTCCTCAAATAACTTCAACTGATCACTGTTAGCTGAAATAGGTCTTTGGGAGAGATAATTTGTATACTCAGAAAGATCATTTTTGCTAAGTCTTAAAGCTTCCTTGAAAGTCCTTACCGAAATGCCTGGTTTTAGACCCTCATCCCACATCCAAGAAATGAATTCTTTAATGTTAGCGTTATCTTTTTTAGATTTATTAATTCTTATTATGGATAGATCATGATCAGAGTTTGGAAATATTTCTTGCCTTCCAAAGCCTCCAACTGCAATTAGTAGATTGTTATCGTCTAGGTTAAGCTGTCTAAATTTTAGAAGTACCTTTTTTTCTAATTTCTTTGTTCTTTTTTTTAGATAAGAATTAATTAATTTAGGATTTGCAAAGATTGTCTTAGCTTTTAGCCTTACCTCATGATCAAGAGACTCAAGATCATATGCCAATTTCGTCTTCTCGCTTTGTTAGGACCTCATAACCATCATTGGTTACAGCAATAGTATGCTCCCATTGGGCAGAGTTTCTTCCATCTTTTGTTTCTACAGTCCACCCATCTCGTAACAATTTAGTATATTTAGATCCCTGATTAATCATTGGTTCAATGGTAAAACACATTCCTTCTTTTAGTTCTAAGCCAGTACCCTGTTTTCCAAAGTGAAGAACTTGAGGCTCTTCATGATAAATTTTTCCAATACCATGCCCGCAATAATCTTCTACAACTGAGTAGTAATTTTTTTCAGCATGATTTTGAATTGCAGCACCTATGTCTCCTAATCTGGCACCAGGCTTTACCTCTTTGATCCCTAAGTACATACATTCTTGAGTTATTTTAATGAGCCTTTCATTATGAGGCTGAGTCTTGCCAACAATAAACATTTTAGAGGTATCACCATGCCAACCATCTTTGATGACTGTCACATCAATATTAAGAATGTCACCTTCTTTTAGCACCTTTGTGTGGGAGGGGATCCCATGACATATAACATTATTTAAAGAAGCACATATAGTATGTTGAAATCCTTTGTAGCCGATATTGGCAGGAATTGCATTAAGTTCGTGAATGATGAACTCTCGGCATAAATCGTCAAGCTCACCTGTAGATACTCCTGGTTTGACATAATCAGTGATCATATCCAAAACTTTAGCTGCCAAGCTTCCAGCCACTCTCATTTGAGCAATATCGTTAGAATTTTTTATCGAAATTTTCAATTTATTTTAATTTTTATATAGACTGCTGGTATTCTTTTCTATAAAGTACAATTTTAATGCCTGCTACAGATTTTAGCTCATTAAAACTTTCTAAATTCCCTTTTTGTCCCTTAAGAGATGTCATCTAATTTTAGGACATTTGGCGCGACATTATACCTTGAGAATGGCTTATTTTTTAAGGGAAAAGGTTTCGGACTTGAGAAAATAGGTATTGGAGAAGTAGTCTTCAATACATCCATTACTGGATATCAAGAAATTATTACCGACCCTTCTTATGCAAAGCAAATTATTACTTTTACTCATCCACACATAGGAAACGTAGGAACGAATGATGAAGACTGTGAATCTAATGGTATCTATGCAAGCGGGATGGTTATCAAGAATCTATCTATGATCCCATCAAGCTGGAGAAGCCAAAAATCTTTGGAGCAATTCTGTGCCGATAATGATTGTATTGGCATAGCAAACATTGATACTAGAGAACTTACCAATATTCTTCGAGAGCATGGATCTCTTCGAGGATGCATTGTTCCAGATTCCCTCAAAGCAGGAAATGAAGTAGATACAGTCTTGAAAAAATTTTCTGGTTTAGCTGGTTTGGATCTTGCTAAAGAAGTTTCAACTCAATCTTCCTATGAATGGGATGAACCGGTTTGGAATTGGAGTCAAAAATTGCCAAATGACTTGCATATTGTGGTTATGGATTATGGGGTCAAACGGAATATCCTTAGATTGTTACGAACTCATGTAGGATTAGTAACGGTAGTAAATGCGGAAACATCTTTTGAAGAAGTAATGCAACTCAATCCTGATGGTGTTTTTCTATCCAATGGTCCTGGAGATCCAGAACCTTGCACGTATGCCATCAAACTTATACAGCTCCTCATCGAAAACAACATGCCTGTATTTGGAATTTGTTTGGGGCATCAGTTATTAGGCTTAGCCTCAGGATGTAAGACCTATAAAATGAAATTTGGTCATCATGGCGGTAACCATCCAGTTAAGGACTTACAAAAAGGCACGGTTATGATAACAAGTCAAAATCATGGTTTTGCCGTGGATGATTCATCTGTACCAAGTAATATCGATATTACACACCTATCTTTATTTGACGGCACCATTCAGGGTATTGCTCTAAAGAATCATCCAGCCTTTAGCTTTCAAGGTCATCCTGAAGCCAGTCCAGGACCTCACGACTTATTAGAGTTATTTACTCAATTTAGAAACTTAATCAAAGATGCCAAAAAGAACTGATCTTAAATCGATTTTAGTAATTGGAGCAGGACCTATTATCATAGGTCAGGCTTGTGAATTTGATTATTCAGGGGTTCAGGCCTGTAAAGCGCTCAAGAAGGAAGGCTTTAGAGTCATCCTGGTAAATTCTAATCCAGCAACCATCATGACTGATCCTTCAATTGCGGATGCAACATACATAGAACCAATTAATTGGAAAGTAGTAGCTGCCATCATCGAAAAAGAGAAGCCTGATGCATTGCTTCCGACCATGGGTGGACAAACTGCATTAAATACTGCTTTAACCTTAGCATCTAAGGGAGTCTTAGAGCAATTTGGAGTCGAGTTAATCGGTGCAAAGAAAGAGGCCATTGATAAGGCAGAAGATAGAGAGCTTTTTGATAAAACCATGAAATCTATTGGCCTAGAAACTCCTCGCTCTGGTATAGCACACAATATGAAAGATGCCCTTGAGGTACTTGAGGATATTGGCTTTCCATGCATCATCCGTCCTTCATTTACGCTAGGAGGATCTGGTGGAGGTATTGCCTATAACATTAAAGAATTTAAAACTATATGTGAAAAGGGGTTAGATCTATCTCCTACGAACGAGCTTCTTATAGATGAATCCTTAATAGGCTGGAAAGAGTTTGAGCTTGAAGTAGTGAGAGACAGTGCTGACAATTGCATTATTATCTGCTCTATTGAAAATCTTGATCCCATGGGCGTGCATACGGGAGATTCCATCACTGTAGCGCCTGCTCAAACACTTACTGACAAAGAGTACCAAATATTAAGAGATCAATCTTTTAAGATTTTAAGGGAAATTGGTGTGGATACAGGAGGGTCAAATGTTCAGTTTGCTGTGAACCCAGATGATGGCAGGGTGGTTGTGATAGAGATGAATCCAAGAGTTAGCAGATCCTCCGCATTAGCTTCAAAGGCAACGGGTTTTCCAATTGCAAAAATTGCAGCACTATTGTCGGTGGGCTTTACATTAGATGAATTGCAAAATGAGATTACCGGTGGAGCAACACCAGCATCTTTCGAGCCAACCATAGATTATATTGTTACTAAAATTCCCAAGTTTGCCTTTGAAAAATTCTCAGGAGCTGAACCTAAGCTTTCTACGCAAATGAAGTCAGTTGGAGAAGTAATGTCTATTGGTAGGACCTTCCAAGAATCATTCCAAAAAGCATTGATGAGCCTTGAAGAGGGATTATATGGCCTAGAACCAATTTGTGATTTCTCTTCAAACGATTATCAAGACATCCTTAAACATGAGTTGTCCATTCCTGGGCCAAAAAGAATTTTTTATGTAGCAGATGCGCTCAGGACTGGTCAAAGCATAGAATCAATAAATGCAATTACCGGTATTGATCAATGGTTTCTTAGCCAAATAAATGATCTTCTGGAAGAAGAGGCCGTATTGCAGGGAAAAGATGTCAGTATTTTATCTAAGAATGAGCTCCTGTGTCTAAAGCAAAAAGGATTTGCTGACAGAAGAATAGCCGATTTAACTGGTAGCAAAGAAGAAGAGGTAAGAAGCAAGAGAAAATCTTTTGGATTGGTGCCTAGTTTTAAGAGGGTGGATACATGTGCTGCTGAATTTGAAACCCAAACAGCTTATATGTACTCAACATACGATGGTGAATGTGAGTCTCGTCCCAGTCAGAATCAGAAAGTAATTGTGTTGGGAAGTGGTCCTAATCGAATTGGCCAAGGTATTGAATTTGATTATTGCTGCGTGCATGCATCACAAGCCCTGCAAGAGCTAGATATAGAATCCATCATGATTAACTGTAATCCTGAGACTGTTTCTACAGATTATGACACCTCAAACCGTCTATTTTTTGAGCCCATCATTGATGAAAAAGTACTGGATATTGTAGATATTGAAAATCCACTAGGGGTAATTATTCAATTTGGAGGACAAACTCCCTTAAAGCTAGCCGAAACTCTTATCAAGAATGATATTCCAATTCTTGGAACATCTTTTGATGCTGTTGATAGATCTGAGGATAGGGAGCGTTTTCAGGAATTAGTAAAAAAATTAAATTTAAAGCAACCTAAAAATACAACCATTGTTTCAGCTAATGAAGCTATAGATGCTGCCAATTCTATTGGATATCCAATAGTAGTAAGACCTTCTTATGTGCTTGGCGGCAGAGCCATGGAGCTAGTTAACAACCATGAAGAGTTAACTAGATATCTCGTAGAGGCAGAAAAAGTTTCTGAACAAAAACCTATTTTGCTGGACAGTTATTTACAAGATGCAATAGAGGTTGATGTAGATGTTATTTCGGATGGAAAGACCATAAAAATTGGAGGTATTCTTCAGCATATTGAGCAGGCTGGCATTCATTCAGGTGATTCAGCCTGTTCTTTGCCACCATATTCTCTTTCAGAGGTAATTCAAGAAACTATTTCCAAGCAATCAATTGCTATTGCCAAGGAGCTCAACATTATTGGGCTAATGAACATCCAATATGCTGTTAAGGACAATGAAATTTTTATCATTGAGGTTAATCCTAGGGCCTCAAGAACCGTTCCATTTATATCTAAAGCCATTGGATCATCTCTCGTAAAAGCCGCCACAAAATCTATGTTAGGAGTAAGCCTTGCAGAGCAAGACTTTGACCCTGTTTTACCTAATAGATTCTTTGTTAAAGAAGCAGTCCTCCCATTTGATAAGTTCCCTAATGTGGATCCCATACTAGGCCCTGAAATGAAATCTACCGGAGAAGTGATGGGAATCGGAAAATCCTTTGGTGAGGCCTATGCAAAAGCTCAATTAGGAGCAATGAAGAATTTACATTTTTCAGGAACAGCTTTTGTTAGTGTGAAAGATTCAGATAAAAAATATCTCAATGAACTGCTTCCTCTATTGGTAGAAAATAATTTCTCTATTATTGCAACCAAGGGTACCGCTGCAGCTATCAAAGCACTAGGATATGAAGTAGCTGTGATTAATAAGGTTATGGAGGGAAGGCCTCATACTGTTGATAAGCTTCTAAATAAAGAGGTTCAGCTTGTCATCAATACTACGGAAGGCAAACAGTCAATCTCAGATTCAGCATCTATTAGAAGAACTGCCCTGGAAAGCAGAATATTTTGCACCACAACAGTCTTTGGCGGATTAGCAATCATGGAAGCCGTTAAAAATAACTTGGAAAGTTGGACGGTGGAACCCATTCAGCAAATTACAAACATTAATTGATATAATCATTTAATGGAAAAACCTCCGCTTACAAAGCAAGGCTTTGAGTTTATAAAATCTGAATTACATACGCTCAAAACCAAGGCTCGACCAGAGATTTCTCAAGCCATTGCTGAGGCAAGGGCGCATGGCGATCTTAAAGAAAATGCTGAGTACCATGCTGCGAAAGAACAACAGGCCTTGCTAGAAAAGAAAATTTCTACAATAGAATCTACCTTGGCAAATTGCATAGTAATTGATGTTCACGACATTCCTTATTCTGGTAAGGTTGTTTTTGGCTCAACCCTCAGGCTCTACGATATTGATGAAGCCAAAGAATTGCAGTTTAAGATAGTGGGGAACCTTGAATCTAATCCTGATAAAGGCCTTATTTCAATAGATACTCCAATCGCAAGAGGTCTATTAGGAAAGGAGCTTGAAGATGAAGTGGCTATAGAGACTCCTGCAGGGACCAAAAACTTTGAAATCTTAGAAATAGAACACATCTAAGTGAGGCATATTCAAGATAAGTGGGCTTTAAAGGCTCAAAAGGAGGGGTATCGGACCAGGGCAGTTTACAAATTACAGCAGATTTTAGAAACTCGAAATTTTGCCACCCAAAAAATACACTCTGTATTTGATATTGGTGCTGCTCCTGGTGGTTGGTCGCATTACTTAAAACTAAAATTCCCAAACCTCGAAATATTTGCAATTGATATTTTGCCAATAGAAAAAATCGAGGGCATACATTTTTTTCAAGAAGACGTAAGAAATATTGAAAAGATAAAAGAAATCGCTCTAAAAATTGGAACCTTTGATCTTGTAATATCAGATTTAGCCCCCAACATTACAGGTATAAGAGATGTTGATGAAGAAAATATCTACGAATTAAATTTAATAACCCTTCAGGCAGCAGTAAAGCTGTTAAAAAGAAATAACTATTCTAAATTTATTATTAAAACTTTTCAGAACAGCAATCTCAAAAAATTAAGACATGATGTATCACTGTGCTTTAGAAATATTGCTACACATAAGCCTGCAGCATCCAAAAGCAATTCAGGTGAGATATACTTGTCAGGAGAAGATTTGATATGAATAATTTTTTAAGAAATTTAATTGTTTGGTCCATGCTTGGCTTCGGCTTGGTTTTTCTTTTTAATTCAATCGAGGATGCTAATTCTTCAAGAAGAGCTCAAATTAGTTATTCTGAATTTAGACAGGATGTTCTTTCCGATAATATTGCTGAAGTAACATACAAGGGTGATCAGATGACCATTCATGGTCAGCGTTTAGATGGATCAAGATTTGAAACACTGCATCCTATATATAAGCGTGATGAAGATTTAGAAAATGCTTTAGAGTCTAATAGGGTAGTTGTGAACTATGAGAATGTTGAACAACCATCACTATGGTCCCAACTTCTAGTGGGTGCATTTCCAATCATTCTATTGCTTGCAATATTTTTCTTCTTTATGCGGCAAATGCAAGGCGGTATTTCTGGAAAAGGCGGGCCTATGTCTTTTGGAAGAAGCAAAGCAAAGCTTATGGAAGGAGGAAAAGTTAAGACCACTTTTAAAGATGTTGCAGGATGTGAAGAGGCTAAAGAAGATGTTGCTGAGCTAGTCTCTTTCTTACAAGACCCTACTAAATTTCAAAAACTTGGAGGAAAGATTCCACGTGGAGTATTAATGGTTGGCCCTCCTGGTACAGGAAAAACTCTTTTGGCTAGAGCGGTAGCTGGCGAGGCAAAAGTTCCATTTTTTTCAATCTCCGGTTCTGATTTTGTTGAAATGTTTGTTGGTGTAGGTGCATCTAGAGTTAGAGATATGTTTGAACAAGCTCAAAAGAATGCTCCTTGTATTGTCTTTATTGATGAAATTGATGCGGTAGGTCGTCATAGGGGCGCTGGTCTTGGTGGCGGACACGACGAAAGAGAACAAACATTAAATCAATTGCTTGTTGAGATGGATGGATTTGAAGGAAATGACGGAATTATCATTATTGCTGCAACCAATAGACCAGATGTTTTGGATCCAGCGCTTTTAAGACCGGGCAGATTCGATAGACAAGTTATAGTTGATTTGCCTGATTTGAATGGTAGAGAAAAAATTCTAAAAGTTCATCTTAAAAAGGTACCTTTATCATCTGATGTTGATCCAAAAATAATTGCTAGAGGCACACCAGGGTTTTCTGGTGCTGATCTTGCAAACTTGGTCAACGAAGCCGCTCTCTTTGCTGCCAGACAAGGTGATAAAAAAGTTGAACAAGAGCATATTGATCTAGCCCGAGACAAAGTAATGATGGGTCCTGAAAGAAAATCTATGATCATGACAGATGAACAAAAAAGAATCACTGCCTATCATGAATCTGGTCATGCTATTGTTGGCAAATTAATGCCTGAGCATGATCCTGTATACAAAGTAACTATTATTCCAAGAGGCAGGGCGCTTGGAGTTACCATGTTCCTACCTGAAGAGGATAAATACATGCAGAGCAAACGTTATCTCCTTGGAAGGATTTCTGCATTGTTTGGAGGAAGACTCGCAGAGGAAATAATCAACGGCGAGGACTCTATCACAACAGGAGCTTCAAATGATATCGAAGTAGCCACAAACATTGCAACCAATATGGTAACCAAATGGGGCATGTCTTCTCTTGGTCCGCTAAAATTTGGAGAAGATGAAACCAATCCTTTCTTAGGAAGATCAGCAGCTATCCAACATCAAACAGTTGGCGATGCCACTTCTAACAAGATTGATCTTGAAATTAAGGCAATCATTGACAATTGCTACAACGAAGCAAAACGCCTTCTTGAAACCAATTTAGATAAGTTGCATATGATGGCTGAAGCTTTGTTAAATTATGAAACCATTGATGCAGATCAAATAGATGACATTATGGCTGGAGCTAAACCAAGAGCCCCTAAGGACTGGGATCAAGACCAGGAAAGTAAAACAGCATCCAAAACTGATCCAGCTATAAAAGGTACTGCTGAAGAAACTTAATCAGTATAATAGTTTCCATGAAAGTCTCTTTTGGTACAGATGGTATTAGAGGACCTGTCGATAGCATTATAACACCTGATCTTTGTTTAAGAATTGGTCAAGCTGCCGGTCAAGTGCTGAAGGCAGAGGGTTGGGATACTGTTTTAATAGGAAAGGATACCAGGGTATCAGGATACATGCTTGAATCAGCTTTGGAGGCTGGATTCATTGCAGCAGGTGTAAATGTAAGATTGCTTGGCCCACTTCCAACACCTGGAGTAGCTTATCTCACAAAATCCTCTCGAGGGCAATTTGGTTTAGTGATTAGTGCCTCTCACAATACCTATTTGGATAATGGGATAAAGATTTTTGATGCCAATGGTGTCAAGATTTCAAAAGAACTTCAACATAAGATTGAGAAGGTCATCAATACTAATTCACTTCAGATTGTTTCAGCCGATAAGCTTGGCAAAGCAAGAAGATTTGATGAATCGGGAGATAGATATGTTGAGTTTTGTAAATCTACAGTTCCACAAAATATTTCTTTTAAGGGTCTAAGAATAGTTTTAGATTGTGCCAACGGAGCTGCTTATAAAGTATCTCCTGCTATTTTTGAAGAACTTGGAGCAGAAGTAATAACCTTGGGAACAAGCCCAAATGGTTACAACATCAATGAAGGTTGTGGATCTACCAACCCAGAAAGTGCGCGAAAAGCAGTTCTTGAGCATCGTGCAGATTTTGGAGTTACCCTTGATGGAGATGCGGATAGAGTCAAATTAATTGATGCAAGTGGAAACATTCTTGATGGAGATGATATTTTATATATTTTAGCAAGTGGTAATACAAATAGAATTGGCCCTTGGTCTGGAATAGTTGGAACTGTATTGTCTAACTTAGGTTTGGAATTAGGTATTAAGGATTTAGGTTATGAGTTTGAAAGATCCGACGTAGGTGATACTTTTGTAAATGAAATTCTTACAAAGAAAGGTTGGTATCTAGGGGGAGAGCCTTCAGGTCATATTATTTGTAGAGACCTTGTGAGTACCGGAGATGGAACTGTGGCAGCTCTTAAAACTATATCTACTCTTCTTCTTTTAGAAAAAGATGCTAAAGAAGCTTTAAAAGGTTATAACAAAGTTCCTCAGGTTGAACTTTCAATAGAAGTAGCCAATAAAGATGTTCTCAATGAAGCCAGCATTCAAACACGGATCCAAGAAATAAGAAGCGACTTAACCATTGGTAGAATTCTCGTCAGACCTTCAGGAACAGAGCAAAAAATTAGGATAATGGTTGAAGCTGAATCTGAATCCACAGCAAAAAAGTGTGCCCAGGATCTAGCTAGTCTTTTTTAAGATGATTAATGCAGTTGCAAATTGGAAACTCAATGGTTCAGCTAGCTTTTGCCATGATTGGTTTGATGAGTTTAATGAAAACTTCCATGGAGATCGCTCCGCAGTTGCTATTGCGCCTCCAGCAATTTATATCCCTTTATGTAATGAATTAAAGCAGAGTAATTTAAATATTTGTGCTCAAAATTTAGATTTTTCTAATGAGACCGCTAGAACAGGTGAAATATCTCTTGAGATGCTTACAGATATGAATTGTAGTATGTCCATAATCGGTCACTCAGAACGCCGCAATATTTTCGGGGAAACCTCTGAGACAATTAAAAACAAGTTAGATAAGGTAGCTAGGCATACTTTTACTTCAATATATTGCATAGGCGAGAGTCTTGCTGAATATGATTCTGGTAAATCCTTGGAGGCAATCAAAAATCAACTTGATAATGAGTTATTAGCTCTAAATACAAATATTAAACTGTATATTGCCTATGAACCAATTTGGGCAATTGGATCTGGTAAGCTTCCCTCAACCCAAGAAATTGAATCCATGCATGGCTTTATCAAAGAAACACTTTCTTTAAGCGCAAAAATAAAACTTTTGGGCATTTTTTATGGAGGAAGTGTATCTGAGGAAAATTCTCAGGAGCTATCTAAATCAGAATTGATTGATGGAGTTCTTGTAGGAGGTGCTTCCCTAAATGGTAAATCTTTTGCTAAAATCGCATCCTCATTTGATAAGGTTTAAGAAATGTTAATTACTGCAATAAAGGTTCTTACTGTAATACTAGCTATCCTTTTGGTTGTGCTCATTATTTTACAGCAAGGCAAGGGCTCAGATCTTGGTTCGGCTTTTGGTGGAGGTTCATCTAATTCAATATTTGGAGCAGTGGGTCCAGCAGATTTTTTGGGTAAACTAACTTCTTTTATTGCTGCAGCCTTTTTGATACTAACATTTGCACATGCTTATATTCAAAAACAAGAAAACACTCAGGAGCTCTTTGATTTAGAAGAGTTAGCTGAAGAAGTTCCAATACTTCCTAATCAGTAATTTTTTTCTTTACTCTTAAAAGTTGAATGTGAAGCATTACTATTGCAGCAGCACCGCTTAGCAATAAGATGTTTGCTAAATTTGAGCTCGAAAAGCTATCCAACAATAGGCCGCTAAGCAAACAAAAGACACCTATGCTCAAAATAAGCTTAATAAACCCACTTATTCGAGTAGATTTTTTTAAAACTGCATATGCAAACATCAGAGAAATTATCCCTAGGGCAACACTAGCTAATATAAATATTGCATGAATTTGAGGATTATCGAGAAAGCTTAGATATAAAAAAGAAGAAGCTGAGTAGCCTGCTAAAAAAAATAAAGTACCTAAACAATGCAAAAAGCATGTGCTTGCGATTGCAATACCAGCGTAATCAAGGCTGACAAATTTTTTTACCATAATGTTATATTATAACATAACACATATGGTGCCGAAAGCGGGACTTGAACCCGCACGAGCATTCGCTCACTACCCCCTCAAGATAGCGTGTCTACCAATTCCACCACTTCGGCAGTTGGAGAATTATAGCAATAGATAAGAATTATGCGATCTTTGGTTTTATGATTTTACTTGACCAAATTGGTATGTATTCTATAAACTTCTTCCTCTGCGATGCGGGGTGGAGCAGTCTGGTAGCTCGTCGGGCTCATAACCCGAAGGTCGTTGGTTCAAATCCAGCCCCCGCTACCAGTAGACATAAGTTTTGATGGGGCTTTAAGCCCCGTTTTTATATGAGAAATGTTTGAAAGTAATTTAACAAATATAGTAGAACCTTTAGTTCAGGGAAATGGCTGCGAGCTTTGGGGTATAGATTTGATTAGAGGAAAATCTAAACCAATTGTACGCGTATATATTGATGCTATTGGAGGCGCTACCATTGAAGATTGTGAGAAGGTTTCCAATGATATTAATTTTGAACTGCCAATTGACAGTGATTTCATTGATTTTGACTATATCTTAGAAGTTTCTACTCCTGGCTTGGAAAGAAAATTCTTTTCTGCTAATCAGATGAAAAACTATCTAGGTGAGAATGTCTTAATCAAATTTAAAGAGAGCAATCATACACTTCATGGTAAGAAACTATTAACTCTTGTTGACGTTGTAGAAAGTGACATTGTCCTTGAGGATGATGATGGCAATAATCACACTGTGCCATTTAACAATATCCACACCTGTAATTTATCGCCTGATTTTCAGGCACTATTGAGGGAAAAAAATGAAAAGCATTGAGATTTTAGCGGTAGTTGAATCCGTTTCAAATGAAAAAGGCTTAGAAGAAGAAGTGATTTTTGAGGCAATTGAAGCTGCAATTGCAAGCGCTTCTATAAGGCATTTTCATGAGGATGCCGAGCTACAGGTAGAGATTGATAGAAATGAGGGAACATACAAGACTTTTAGATTTTTTAATGTTACTAATGAAGATGATCCAGAGTTTCATCCTGAAAGCCATATTTCTCCTGAATCTGCAGGATTAGATCTCGGCGAAGTTTTTAAAACTGAGGTAGACAATGTTGCTTTTGGCAGGATTGAAACTCAAGCTGCCCGTCAAGTGATGATGCAAAAGGTAAGAGAGGCAGAAAGGGAAAATATTGTTTCTGCATACAGATCTCAAAATAACTCGTTGTTAAGTGGCGTGGTTAAGAGAGTAACCAGAGATAACATTATTGTAGAAATCAATAATGATGTTGAAGCGATCTTACCAAGAGACCAGCTCCTTCCAGGTGAGATATATAAATTGAATGATCGAATCAGGGCAGTCTTACAAATTAAAGAAATTGAGGGCAGGGGAGCACAATTGCTATTAAGTAGATCATGCCCAGAAATGGTAACAGAGCTTTTTAGAATTGAAGTTCCGGAGATTAATGAAGATGTCATTGAAATTAGAGGTATTGCTAGAGATGCTGGTTCTCGTTCAAAAATATCTGTAAAGACAAATGACGGTAGGATAGATCCAGTTGGAGCATGTGTGGGAATGCGTGGTTCCAGAGTGCAAGCAGTTTCGAATGAATTAGGCAATGAGAGAATAGATATTATTGTTTACGAAGATAATCCAGCTCAAATGGTGATAAATGCTTTATCCCCTGCGAAGGTTGAATCAATAACTATGGATGAAGATGCTAGATCAATGGAGCTTGCTGTTAATGAAGATAATCTTGCTCTTGCCATTGGCTCAAGAGGACAAAATATTAGACTTGCATCCCGTTTGGTTGGATGGGAGTTAAATATTATTTCTAGTGATGAAGCAAAGGCCAAAGAAGTTGTACTAGAGACTGAAATTCAAGCAAAACTTATGGAAGGATTAAGCATTTCTGAAGAGACTGCTGAAAAATTATTGAATAATGGGTTTAGCACCTTTGATGCTATCACTTATGCTGATAATCAAGACCTAATTTCTTGCACCGAATTGTCTGAGGAAGAAGTTGAAAATATTAAAACACTTTCAGCAGATGCTGCGTTGATGGAAGCAATGGGAGAACTAACAGCAGAAGAGGACAACCTTTCTGCTTTAATAGACCTAGGATTCTCAGAAGACCAAATTAATCAACTGGCTGAAAATAAAGTTAAGACGGTTGATGATGTGGCAGAACTTGCTGTTGATGAACTGCTTGAGATTGTAAAGATTGATAGCAAGATTGCATCGGAGATTATTATGAAGGCAAGAGCTTCATGGTTTGAGAATTAATAAAAGATAATGACTATAACTGTTAAAGATTTTTCAAAAGCCCTCAAGATAGATCCCTCTGTTTTATTGGAGCGAATGAAAGCTGCCGGTCTAGACCATGCTAGGGATACCGATGAGGTAACCCCCCAAGATAAACAAAAATTACTTTTATTTTTAAAAGAAAAAAAATCTTCTTCAGTTTCAACCTCTGAGTCTGGTGTAACAATTAAAAGCAAAGGTTCAGTTACTCCTAAAAGACAAGTACAGCAACAATCATTTACCGATAATATCGAGGCAAAGAGAAGGGCTGCAGCTGAGCAATTAAAAGAGCACCAACAAAAAAGGGAAGATCAGATAAAAGAGGCTATTAAGCAGAGACAAGAGCAAGAAAAAGAAGCCAGAATTAAGGCTGTGCAAGCTAAAAAGAATGCACCTACATCAAGACACAAGCCAAATATAGACATTGGCACACAACTTTCAAATGCTGCGAAGGAATATTCTAGAAAAGAAAAAGGTTTTGATTCTGATGGAGCTCATCAATTTTCAAAACCCACAGAATTTATTAAAAAAGATATCGAGATTCCTGAAACTATTTTTGTTGGTGAATTGGCAAAGCTTATGTCTCTTAAGGGTGGTGAGGTTGTGAAATCACTCATGTCGCTTGGTGTAATGGCAACAATAAATGATTCAATTGACCAGGAGACAGCAATCTTAGTAACTGAGGAAATTGGTCACAATCCAATCCCTCTTACCACGGAATCAGTTGAAGAGCAGATCATAGGGAACATTAACTATACAGATGAACCTGTAAGCAGACATCCTGTTGTAACTGTAATGGGGCATGTTGATCATGGCAAAACTTCCCTATTAGACTTTATTCGAAAGTCAAAAGTTGCCGATGGAGAGGCTGGAGGTATTACACAGCACATTGGAGCATATCAAGTTAAAGCCAAGGATTCATTGATTACATTTATAGATACCCCTGGACATGCTGCTTTTTCAGCTATGAGAGCAAGAGGAGCTAATACAACTGATATTGTTATCCTAGTTGTAGCAGCAAATGATAGCGTCATGCCCCAAACTGAAGAGGCTATTAACCATGCTAAGGCTGCTGGTGTTTCAATTGTGGTTGCCGTTAATAAGATTGATCTTGCTGATGCAGATGTCGATAAAGTAAAGGGTGATCTCGCTTCTAAGGATTTAATTCCGGAAGATTGGGGAGGAAGCATCCAAGTTATTCCTGTATCAGCACATACTGGTGAAGGTGTTGACAATCTATTAGATTCTCTAATCCTAGAGTCAGAAATGCTTGAACTAAAAGCTCATGTAAAAGGTTCAGCTCAAGGAGTTTGTATTGAATCAGAGCTAGATAAATTTAGAGGAGCTGTCGCTACTTTATTAATTCAAAATGGAACCCTCTTTCAAGGAGACATAATAGTTTGCGGCACTGCTTTTGGGAAAGTAAAGAACATAAGCGATGCCGAAACCCAAAAATTAAAATCCGCAGGTCCATCGGATGCTGTTGAGGTTTTAGGTTTAAATAGCGTTCCTAATGCTGGAGATCCATTCCAAGTTGTTCAATCTGAAAAAGAAGCAAAAGAAATTATTGAATACCGAGAAACTAAACTTAAGAACAAAAAAGTACTTAAGCATAAAGATGAAGCTCTAGGGAATCTGTTTGACTCCATGGGAGGCGGCCAAAAGAAAGCTCTTCACATTGTTTTAAAATCCGATGTTGCTGGCACTAGTGAAGCTATTTCATCTGCATTGCAAGATGTTGGAAATGATGAAGCCTATATAAAAGTTGTTGCAGCAGGTGTTGGAGGTATATCAGAGTCTGATGTAAATCTAGCGCTTGCAACTGAATCCATAATTTTTGGATTTAATGTCAGAGCTGATAATGCTGCAAAGAAATTAATCGAAGAAAATGAAATGGTTCTTGATTACCACAGCATTATCTACGAACTTATTGATGATGCTAAGCAAAGACTTTCTGGTCTTCTTGATCCAGTTATAAAAGAAGAGATTGTTGGTAATGCGCAAGTATTGGAGGTATTTAATTCTCCAAAATTTGGTCAAGTTGCTGGTTGCCAAGTCATAGAAGGCAGTGTCTTAAGAAATAAGCCTGTCAGGGTATTAAGGGACAATGTTGTTATACATCAAGGTGAGCTTGATTCCTTAAGAAGATTTAAAGATGATGTTAGTGAAGTAAAATCAGGTACAGAATGCGGAATAGGCATCAAGAATTATAAAGATATAAAACCAGGCGATGTAATAGAAGTCTTTGATAGAAAGGAAGAGCAACAAACCCTCTAATTCATGTCAGGTGAGCGAGTTTCTAGAGTAGAAGATTTCATCAGAAGGGAAATCTCTACAATCATTCTTCACGAAATCAATGATGAGCGCTTTAAAGCCTTTAATATTACTGCAGTTAGATGCAGCTCTGATCTAAGTTCAGCCAAAATATATTATAAACTGCCAAATCAAGCTCCTGATAAACCTATTCCAGAGGTAGCTTTAGAGAGATTTACATCTTTGCTTCGAACCAAACTTGCCAAATCACTCACCACTAGAAGAGTTCCAAGACTTATCCTTGAAGAGGACCAAGCTCTTGAAAACTTTGCTAGGATTTCAAGCTTGTTAGATTCTGTTAATGATTAGTGGAATTTTATTGCTAAATAAGCCCTCGGGTATATCTTCCAATCAAGCTCTTCAGAAAGCCAAAAAAATTCTTAAAGTATCAAAGGCAGGTCACTTTGGTACTCTTGATCCGCTTGCAGAGGGCCTTTTGATTATTGGGATTAACAGTGGAACCAAGTTATCAAAATTTCTATTAAATGATTGTAAAGAATATGAAGCCACTATTCGTCTCGGAATATCTACAGACACAGATGATAGCGAAGGAAGAGTAATTACTGCTGATGATACTCAAATAAGTATTGAAACCCTGTTAGGGGCGTTAGATCAATTTAGGGGAGAGCAGACTCAAATTCCTCCAAAATATTCTGCGATTAAAATACAAGGAAGAAAACTTTATGATTACGCAAGAAAGGGACAGGAAATCGACATTCAATCAAGAAAAGTTACTATTCATTTTCTTGAAGTTTTAGAATTTGAATACCCCAATCTTAAAATAAAGTTAAAAGTCTCTAAGGGGACTTATATAAGATCTATTGCTCGAGACCTTGGTTGCAAGTTAGGCGTGGGAGCTCACTTAACAAAATTAGTGAGAACAGGACAGGGTGATTTTGATTTGGTAAATGCAACTACTTTAGAAAACTTAGATGAACAAAAAATTTTAGATTTAGATAAAGTATTCTCCGAGACAAGCTGTATTGAGATATCCTCATCTCAACTAAAAGATCTTGAGCATGGCAGAAGACCTTCATTTAATAATTCTAATAAAGGATTAGTGATTTTAAAGCATGCCAATAAGATTGCAGGATTAGCCAGAATAGATAACGGGGAATTAATTAAAGAATTCCTTGTTTAATTTTTCAATTAATAATAAGCTACACGCTCTAATTCTTCAGGTATACGTGGAATTAGAGAAATGAAGTATACCCAAGGAGTAATAAATGGCACTTTTAAAAGAAGAAAAGTCAAAAATAATTGAGAAATTTCAAACTGGTGAAAACGATACAGGATCTCCGGAAGTTCAAATAGCACTTCTCACAGAAAATATAAATAAACTGCAAAGCCACTTTAAGTCGCATAAAAAAGACCATCATTCAAGAACAGGCCTGATAAGGATGGTTAATCTAAGAAGAAAATTATTAGCCTATTTGAAAAGAAAAGATGTAGAAAAATATGCTTCTTTAATCAAGGAGCTAGGCCTGAGAGGATAGAAAGGAAAAATAAGTGAATGAATTAAATTTAAATGCAGATGTTATCGAATTTCAATATGGAGACAGAAACTATAAGTTAGAAGCAAATAAAGTAGCCAGACAAACCACTGCGAGTGTCATGGTAACAACAGGTGACACCGTTGTTCTTGCAACAGTAGTTGCTAAAAAAGAATCTGATCCTGCTAAGGATTTCTTTCCTTTAGCAGTGTTTTATCAAGAAAAATTCTATGCCGCAGGAAAAATTCCTGGCGGATATTTTAAAAGAGAGGCTAGGCCAACTGAACAAGAAACTCTAACTTCAAGATTAATCGATAGGCCTATCAGACCATTATTTCCAAGTTCTTTTACTAATGAGGTACAAATTATTACAACTGTAATGTCCCTAGAGAAAGGTTGCGATGCTGATATTCCTGCAATGATTGGTGCATCTGCTGCATTAGCATTATCCGGCATTCCATTTCAGGGACCGATTGCAGCGGCCAAAGTTGGTTTTATTAATAACAGTTTTGTCCTTAACCCAAATAGAGAGCAGCTAGCTAATTCAATGTTAGATATGGTGGTTGCTGGAACGAAAGATGCAGTGTTAATGGTTGAGTCTGAAGCTCATGAATTAGATGAAGACTTAATGCTGGGAGCAGTACTATTTGGGCATCAAGAACAACAAGTTGTGATAGATGCTATTAATACTTTTAAAGCTAATTGTGGAGCAGAGCCCTGGGAAGTTGAAGATGTTCCAAGTATTAGCACTTACCAAGAACACATTGTAAATAACTATAGCGAGGCAATTAAAACTGCTTTTACCATCAGAGATAAAGCCGATAGAGGTAATGCAATTGGTGATATCAAAGAAAAGATACTTGCTGATTTTGAAGAAGTTGATGATCTTGAGAAGGGCAGGGTCCTTACTGCATTTAAAAATACTGAAAAGAATATTGTCAGAGAAAATATTCTCTCAAATCAACCTAGAATAGACGGCCGAGATTTAGATACAGTTAGGCCTCTGGCTATAGAAACTTCGCTTCTTCCAAGAGCACATGGCTCAGCATTATTCACCAGAGGTGAAACTCAGGCAATAGTTGCTGCAACATTAGGCTCTGTTAAAGACATGCAAAGACTTGAATCTCTTCATGGCGAGGAGCAAGATCCATTTATGCTTCACTACAATTTCCCAGGCTATAGCGTTGGAGAAATTAGTATGCCAATGGGACCAAAGAGAAGAGAAATCGGTCATGGAAATCTAGCAAAAAGAGCAATTAGACCAGTACTCCCTAATAGTGACGAATTTGGTTATACCCTCAGGGTCGTGTCAGAAATTACCGAATCCAATGGATCTAGTTCTATGGCTACAGTCTGCGGAACTTCATTATCTCTTATGGATGCAGGTGTCCCTCTCAAAAGCCCAGTAGCTGGTGTTGCCATGGGTTTAATCAAAGAGGGAGACAAGTTTGCAGTTCTAACTGACATCTTAGGGGATGAAGATCATTTAGGAGATATGGATTTCAAAGTTGCTGGATCTGCTGACGGAGTAACTGCACTTCAAATGGATATAAAAATTGAAGGTATCAACGAAGAAATAATGGAAACAGCACTAGTAAAAGCAAAAGCAGCAAGAATGCATATTCTAGATAGAATGAATCAAGTTATTTCTTCGCCTAAAGAGTTATCGGAATCTGCTCCAAGCATGACAAAGATGACTGTTGCTCAAGATAAGATTAAGGAAATCATTGGCAAAGGCGGGGCTGTTATCAAGGCTATACAAGCGGAAACTGAAGCAAGTGTTGATATTAATGATGATGGCGAGGTAACTGTATTTGCTGAAAACAAAAGCTCTATGCAGGCAGCGCTTGATAGAATTGAAAAGATCATAGAAGAACCAGAATTGAACAAAGTTTATGAAGGAACCGTTGTTAAAATAGTTGAATTTGGTGCCTTCGTTAATATATTGCCTGGGAAAGATGGTTTATTGCATATATCTGAAATTTCTCAAGAAAGAGTTGAAGATGTGAATTCTGTCTTAAGCGAAGGTGACGTAATATCCGTTAAGCTAATAGGGTTTGATAGAGGTAAACTCAAACTGTCAAAAAAAGCCTTAGATCAAAACTAATATATTTGTCAAATTAGCAAATTATTTATTTGTTAAATAATTTGTATCCTTTCAAATTTTATGATCTCATATGGTAGTTAACCATAATAAACATAGGGGGAAATTATGGATAATGCATTAGCGATGATTAAAGGTCTTGTGACTAGCTTAACAAGTATTCTTGTAGCTGTTGTTGGCCTTGGAGTGGTAGCTGGAGTTGTATTCGGTGAATCATGGTTCTTTGGAGACGTTCTAGGTAATCTAGTTGGGCTCATTCAAGACCTTGGTGATGCTGGATTAGTAGGTCTTTTAGCTGCTGCAATCCTCATCGGGCTTCTTAAGTAATAACTTAAGTACATTTAACATCTAGCAGGGCTTGCCCTGCTAGGTGTCCCGTTATAGGATAAAATGTTTAAGATTTCTTTAGGCTCGATAAAAAACTTCTTAGAAAAGCTCACCAATGTTCTAATTCCTGTAATAGTAGTTTCACTACTGCTGGGAATAATTTTTGGACCCAATGCCCCATTTATTGGAAACATTTATACAAATGTAAGCAATATAATTGGGATGATCGGCCAAGATGGATTATTGGCACTAATTTCAATAATTATTATTCTAGCTTATTTGAAGAAGTAATTAGCTGCCTCAATAAGAGTGGTGGCTATGGGTGGAATTGAACCACCGACCCCGGCGTTATGAGTGCCGTGCTCTAACCGACTGAGCTACATAGCCAAATTTTTCAACAATAATATAGTTCTGTTTCTTGTTGTCAAACATTAAATTTAAAATGGACTATATCACCATCAATCATTAGATATTCTTTTCCCTCGAGTCTAACCTTGCCTTGGGTCTTGGCATTTTGTAATCCAGCGCAATCAATAAAATCATGGTAAGACAACACTTCAGCCTTTATAAACCCTTTTTGGAAATCAGTATGGATTGTTCCAGCTGCCTGTGGGGCTGTAGATCCAATTTTAAAACTCCAGGCTCTTGATTCATTTGGGCCTGTAGTAAAAAAGGTCCCCATATTAAGCAGATTGTATGAAGCAAGTATAATTTTCTCCAATACAGTATTTTCCATTCCCAATACTTCTAAGTATTCCATTCTTTCGCTTGGATCCAATTGAGCAATTTCTAACTCGTTCTTTATAACAGCATTAATAACCTCAATATTTTTTTCTTTGCAAATTAGATTTAATTCTTCAAGATTATTAGAATCTGCATTCTCACTTACATTTGCAATCACTAATACTGGCTTAAACGTAAGTAAGTTTAATGAACTAAGATAATTCATTTGATGGTCATCGAAACTTGAGGTATCAAGATTTGCTTCCGTTTCGATAGCAATTTTTGCAGCTTGCAAGACCTCATATTCTTTTTGTAAAGCCTTCTCCCCTGATCTTAATTTTTTTTCAATCTTTTGCATGCTATTTTCTAGCATTGAGATATCTGCCAATGCTAGTTCAAGATTTATTACAGCAAAATCATTGCTGGGATTGGTTTCTCCATGAACATGGACAATCTTTTCGTCATCAAAACATCTAACAACATGCAAAATAGCATTTACCTCTCTAATATTGGCCAAAAAAGCATTGCCTAAACCTTCCCCATTAGCAGCACCTTTCACCAAGCCTGCAATATCAACAAAAGTAGTGGTATTTTGTATTTTTGTTGCTGATTTTGTAATCGAATGAATTTTATCTAATCTTGTATCTGGAAGATTGACTACCCCAATATTAGGCTCGATGGTACAAAATGGAAAATTTTCAGCAGGAATACTTGCTTCCGTTAGGGCATTAAATAGACTGGATTTACCAACATTTGGAAGCCCAACAATTCCACATTTTAATGCCACTATAACTTCTCTGAAGTATGAAGAAATTTCTGAGCATCTGCTACATGATGATTCGATAGCATATCTACTGCTCTCAAAAATCTATAAAAGGAATTATCCAATTCATCTTGATCTTGCTTAGAGAATTTTGTTAGAACCCAGGAAGTAACTAAATCTTTATTTCCTGGATGATTAATTCCAACTCTAATACGCATAAAATCTGCTGAGCAATGTTTAATTATATCTCTCAACCCATTGTGTCCCCCATGACCGCCACCATCTTTGATTCGAATTTGGCCAACAGGTAAATCCAGATCATCATGAATAACAAACACATTATTGGAAGAATAGTTTTTATTTTTTAGAATTTTTTTGATGGCCACACCTGATTCATTTACATAACAATCAGGAATAATCCATTCAATGACTTGATCATGGCTCACTGCAGAGTGAGATTTTTCTTTTGAGCTATAGCTTAGTTCTAGACCATAATTTTCGATAGCTTTTATAATCCAATCGCTGCCAATATTATGCTTTGTATTAATATATTTTTTACCAGGATTACCTAGGCCAATCATGCATATTTTTTGCATAAGTCTAGGAAGGGCGGGTTAAGAAGACTCTTCGCTAGCTTCTTCTGCCCCTTCTTCTGAACCAGCCTCATCAGAAGCTTCAGATGAGGTTTCTTCTCCAGATTCTGTTTCATCAGCCTCAGAAGCAAGATCTTCTTCAGGCTCTTCAATGATTTTAGGAATTTGAACATTCAGTACCTGTTGATCATGTTCTTCATCGAGACCAGGTATTTCTACTCCTTCAGGTAAAGGAATTTCTGTTAATCTGACTGATTGATCCAGTTCTAGATTAGTAATATCAACTTCTAATGATTCAGGAATATTGCCAGCTAAACAAGCTACTTCTATCTCAACAATGTTTCTAGTCAACACTCCACCTTCTTTAATGCCTAAACACTCATCTTCACCAATAATTTTAATAGGCAATACAACTTTCAATTTAGTTTTACTGGATACTCTTTGAAAATCTGCATGTAAGAATTTACCTTTTTCAGGCTCTCTTTGAAGCTCTTTAAGCACTACTTTTTCGTCATTACCTTCAAGCTTGATCAATAAAACCTGTGTATAGAAATTTTCATCCATTGAGGCTTTAGCAATTTCATTAAGGGGGACTTTAATATTTTTAGATTCTTGTTCGTTACCATAAATAACTGCAGGAACCATACTGTCCTCTCTGCGAATTTCTCTGTTTTTATTGGTTCCAAGCCTTTGGCGCAATTCAGCGTTTAGAAAAATTTGTTCTGACATTAGAAATTCCTTTTATAAAAATAGAGCGCTCAACGACTCTTCATTATTTAATCTTCGTATGCACTCCGCCAATGTTGGTGCCAGCGAAATGGTGCGTATTTTACTGCATTTTTGCACTTCTTGGGAAGGCTCAATTGAGTTTGTTACCACTAACTCATCTATGTGTGATTCATTGATTCTTTCCAAAGCAGGACCAGAAAGCACCGGATGGGTTATATAAGCATAAACACTCATTGCTCCCGCATCCTTCAGTGCTTTTGCAGCATTACAAATAGTACCCGCAGTATCAATGATGTCATCTGGCAGAATGCATATTTTGCCCTCAATTTCTCCAATGATATTCATAACTTCAGATTGGTTAGCTTTTTGCCTTCTTTTATCAATGATTGCTAAGTCAGCATCTTTTAAAAACTTTGCAAGTGCTCTTGCTCGGACTACGCCGCCGACATCTGGGGAGACTACCGTTAATGATTTTTTCTTAAAATTATTTTGAATATCATCATGCATAATTTTTGTTGCATAGACATTATCTGCAGGAATATCAAAGAAGCCTTGAATAGTTTCAGAATGCAAATCAACTGTTAGCACTCTGTTAATTCCGGCAATATTAAGCATATCTGCAACAATTTTTGCACTAATTGGAACTCTTGCAGATCTAACTCTTCTATCTTGTCTGGCGTAACCAAAGTAGGGAATAACAGCAGTAATTTTAGCGGCTGATGATCTTTTAAGAGCGTCAGCAATCAAGAGCAATTCCATCAAATTATCATTGGTAGGATAAGAAGTTGACTGAATTATGTAAGTTTCATGACCCCTAACATTTTCAAGAATTTCAACCTTAGTTTCTCCATCAGAAAATTGTCCAAGCTCTATCTTACCTAGTTCAATTCCAAGCAATCTAGACACTTCCTTGGCAAGATTAGCTGAAGCCGATCCTGAGAATAATGTTACTTTTTGTTTACCCAACATAGTCCTTGGCTGGGGTGGTTGGATTCGAACCAACGCATCACGGGATCAAAACCCGTTGCCTTACCGCTTGGCTACACCCCATAGTTCATAAATAGGTGAATATTGTAATGCTTTGCATTTAAAAGATCTCCAATTAGGAGGAATTTTTTCTGCAATTTTGCTCAGCGTATTAAAGTTTTTATCTTCAAAAAAGATAGTTGAGCCTGTTCCTGATAAGCGAATTAGATTTTGAATGTTTAATTCAATTAATTTCGATTTAACATTAGAAAATTTCCGAAAAAATACTTTGTTAAAGTCGTTAGCATTTTCCTCAGGCAGAGAGGATTTATTTTCTTTATCAAATTCATCAAAGAGCTCTTTAGTGGATGATTTAATATTGGGAACTAATAATGAGAAATCTTTCAAAGGAAATTCTTTTGGGGTAAATAGTTCACCGGTGCCGGAAATAATTCCGCTTTGACTTCTTATAAAAAAAGGCACATCTGAGCCTAGCATATGTCCGATTTGCACTAATTCTTTGCGACTAAGTTTGAGTTTAAATAAACTATTCAATGCTAATAAAGTGGTGGCTGCATTTGAGCTGCCACCTCCAAGCCCGCTCTGTACAGGAATATTTTTCTTCAAGTAGATCTTACATGGGAGATTTTGGTTTGTGACGTCTTGAAGAGCTTTATGTGCCTTAGTGACTAAATTTGAGCTTGATGAACAATCTATATTACCTTGAACTTGTAATTCATATGTTATGTTGTTTTCAAGCTCAATTGTTATTTCATCGTAAAGATCAATAAATTGCATACTGGAAGAAATTGCATGCAATCCATTGCTTTGTTTTTCTAGGATTTTTAGATCTAAATTTAGTTTAGCGCAAGATAAAAATTTAGTTTTCATCCCTCTTGCTTCAGATTAAATTCACCAGAGAAACCGTGATAGGTTTTGAATTTTATTTCTAAATCATTGCCTGAATTTTTACTACAAATAACAAATGTTTCTTGGAAAGATCTCTGCATTGAACCTTTTGAGAGGCATTTACTTAAAGTTTCTCTGATCAATCCTTTGTCCTCAGACAAACTTCTCTCAAAATCTTTTAAAAAATCCATGTCGGTGTTAACGAAAGTAACTTTGCTGCCTTCTGAACTAATCTTGATATCTCCAATCTTTCCTACAATGGGTTTGATAAGTTGTATAATTATTCCCGTTGGATCCTCATATACAACAACATTTGATTTTAATTGAGATTGATTATTTTTAACCAACACAGTACCGAAATATTTATTAAAACCCTCTTGGGTGGGCACGCTTTGGCATGCAGCTATCACACCAAAAACAACTAACCAGATCATGGGTTTGTATTTATTTGGCATAAGTCATCATAACACTTCACTTGAAGAAAGAGAGCAGCTTGTCATCAATAATGCCGTTTTGAAAGACTTAAAGCCAATTATAGAAAATAAACTTTCTGGACAAGTTACATCTCTCGTAAATCTATCAACTTGTAACAGAACTGAAATTATTTATGAGAGCTCCAAATGCTATTCCAAAGAGTTGTCTGAAACCATATGCGACTACCTAAGTTGCAGTCTTGATATAGAGAAACATTTTTTCTTTCTAGAAAGTGATGCAGCGCTCATGCACTTATGCATGGTTGCAACTGGGCTCGATTCAAGAATAATCGGTGAGCATGAGATTCTTGGGCAGTTTAAAGAATCTATTGAGACATCTAAGAAACTTGATCTAGTTTCAGGTGCTTTTGAGTCTTTATTAAACGATATCATCTCAATAGCTAAATTCGCTAGAACTGAAAGCGAAATAGGTAGAAACCCAATATCAGTAAGCACATTGGTGTATAAACTTGTTCGAGAAATTTTTGAAAGTCCCAGCAACTTAGAAATTTTGATGATCGGAGCAGGAGAGGTTGCAGTTTCTATCTTAGAAAATTTCCATGCTAATGGAATTTCTAGGCTAGCTTTTGTAAACAGATCTCAACGATCTATTGAATTAGGATCGGAAACATTTATTTCAAAGCCTTTCAACGCAGTCAAAAAAGCTATTTTAAAAGCTGATGTAATTATTGCTTCCACTAAAAGCCAAACACCTGTTGTTGGCAAAGGACTTATAGAAGAGGTGATAAGTGCGCGGGGCAAAAAACCTTTAGTTTTAATTGATTTGGGAGTTCCAAGAAATATTGAGCCAACCATCAATCTATTAGATGGAGCATATCTATACACTCTTGATCAAATCGAATCCATTGCTCAAAAAAATCAAGAAACAAGGTTACAGTCTGCCAATATAGCAAAAGACTTAATTACTGAAAGCGTAAAAAAAATTATTTTAAAAAATCATTCAAAGAAAACTTCGATCCAAGCTAGAGAAGTACTTATTGATTTATACCAGGCATTAGATGAGCATGAAATGGAGCAACTCAAAAATCTGGATGATCCCAAGCATGAGATAATTATTAAACGTTTTCATGATGAATTAATAAAGCGAAATGTAGAAATTGAGCTCCATGTTCTTAACTCAATCATAGAGGAAATAATTGATGTTAAAGGCTATTGAAGAAAAGCTAGCAAATTTAAAGAAAAGAAGCCTAGAAATTAATGATCTTTTAATACAGCAAGACATTGCTTCAGATGTTCAAAAATTTACTAAGCTAAATAAAGAACTGTCTGACATTTTGCCTATAGTCGAAACTTATGATGCAATGAATGAGCTAACAGTTCAAAAAGATGAAGCAAAGGCTTTGTTAGAAAATGAAGATACCGAAATAGTTTCTTTAGCTGAAGACGAATTATTAGCCCTCAACAGCAAGCTGGAAGAAATTGAATCTAAACTGAAGATTTTGTTGCTCCCAAAAGACGAAGCAGATGCAGGGGCAGCTTATCTGGAAATTAGAGCAGGTGCAGGGGGTGAGGAAGCTGCCATTTTTGTTGCCGATTTATACAGACTTTATTCACGTTTTGCAGAAAGACAGAATTGGAAGGTAGAGGAAATAAACTTACGCCCTGCTGAACAGGGAGGCGTAAAGGAGGTTATTGCAAAACTAAACGGTAATAATGTCTATAAGTACATGAAGTTTGAAAGCGGTGTTCATAGAGTGCAAAGAGTACCTGAAACAGAATCTCAAGGAAGAATACATACTTCAACTGTTACTGTTGCGATCTTACCTGAAGCAGAGGAAATCAGCGATATTGATCTTGAAAAATCTGATTTAAGAATTGATACCTTTAGGGCTTCTGGCGCTGGAGGACAACACGTAAATAAAACTGATTCAGCAATCAGGATTACCCATCTGCCGTCTGGTATGGTCGTCGAATGTCAAGATGATAGATCCCAGCATAAAAATAAAGCTAAGGCATTGGCACTATTGGCAGCAAAATTAAAGGAAAAAGAGCTAGAGGAGCAACAAGCTTCCATTGCATCAGAGAGAAAAATTCTTGTTGGATCCGGAGACAGGAGTGAAAAGATAAGAACTTATAACTTTCCTCAAGGCAGGGTGACAGACCATAGAATTAAATTAACTCAGCATAATCTTGATCAAGTAATGGATGGAGATATTTTTACTATTTGTGATGCGCTAATTTCTGAAAATCAATTAGCTCAACTGGAAAATCTTGAATCTTGAGCATATAGAGCTCGTCGAGGAGCTTGAAGAACACCTTCGCAGATACGCAAGCGATTTTCCAACCATACTTAAAGATATTCAGGATTATTGTTCGTATGAGTCTATAAAGCTTAATTTTTTTATTGACAGAAAAATTAAGTTGCCAAAATCTGAAAAGAAGAAAATTCAAAATTTCTTAACTTCCTACCTTCAAGGTATCCCTTATGAGTATATTACTAATCACGCTGAGTTTTATGGTCATAGATTTTTTGTAGATCCTAGCGTCCTAGTTCCTCGGCCAGAAACAGAGCTTATTATTGATGCTATCAGAGATTTAAGTTGCCCGCGTTTGAAAGCAATAGCTGATATTGGAACCGGTTCTGGCTGTATTGCAATTTCATTAGCGCATATTTTTCAACAGACCAAAATCTTTGCAGTAGATAATTCTTTGCAAGCTCTCTCAATTGCAAAAATTAATATTGATAATCATAAGGCTGAAAATGTTTTTCCAGTGCAGGCCAATTTTCTTGAATGCATCCAAAATGAGTCATTAGATGTAATTGTTTCTAACCCTCCTTATATTTCAAAAGATGATCCTCATCTAGAGCGCTTAACTCATGAGCCTATTTCAGCCCTGGTTAGCGATGAGAATGGTTTGGCGCATATAAAAGCAATCTTTAAGAATAGTTTCCAAGTTCTAAAAAAAGATGGATTTTTGGTTCTTGAGCATGGTTACAATCAAGCCAATGCAGTAAATAAAATCTCAGATGAGACTGGCTTTAAATTAATTAAAAATGTTAAGGATTATCAAGATATTGATAGAATTCATATCTGTAAGAAATGAATCACGATCTCTATAAAGCTCTATTAAACAGCCAGTACTTGTCCACAAAGGAGCTATTAAGAATTTCTTCAAAAAAAATTTTGATTATTGGAGCAGGAGGTATATGTCACCCATTTATAACTTATGCATGCTCATCGGGCTTTAAAGAGTTCACCATAGTAGATAATGATGTTATTGAAGAAAGTAACTTAAGCAGACAATATTTATTTTCAAGAGCAGATCTAGGAAAAAACAAAGTTAATGTTCTAAATCAGCGATTAAATCAAACCTACCCGAATCTTAAAATTGATGCTGTTTGCATGAGAGCTGATGAAAAGTTCCTTTTTGATGCAGCGCAAGAGCATGATTTTATTATTGATTGTTCGGATAATTTTCTCACTAGGTACCAAATTAGTGATGTTTCAAAAGAGTTAAAAATCCCTCTAATCATGGGATTTGGCGGCAAAGATCAGGGACAAGTTTTCTTCACCTCAAACCAATCAAGCAGCCCATGCTA
Source organism: Gammaproteobacteria bacterium (assembly GCA_008080945.1). Lineage (GTDB taxonomy): Bacteria > Pseudomonadota > Gammaproteobacteria > Magnimaribacterales > D2472 > VMDH01. The sequence goes on from VMDH01000034.1 coordinate 57,694, forward strand.
TGAATGTATTTTTCCAAGAGATGATTTCCAAGAATCAGAAATTTCATGTCAAACTGCAGGTATTGTTCCTTTATTGCTTGGTATGGTTGGGTCTTACATGAATATGATTTTGTTGAATTATACTTTAAGAAAAATTGAGCCTAAGTTTTTAACGGTTTTTAATTTAGGAGATAATGGAGTTAGGCAAATTAGCGTAAATCAAGACCCTAATTGCACTAACTGCTTTAAAAAATGAAAACAGGTTACATAGAAGGTTATTACGGGAAGGAGCTTTCTTTTAAAGAGAGAGAAGGATTGATGCATTCTCTTGCAGATCTCAAAATGACCCATTATTTCTATTGTCCCAAAGAAGATCCTTACCATAGAATGCAATGGAAAGAAGATTATGATCAAGATTTTCTAGCACATTTCTCAGCGCTCAATAAAGTCGCAATTTCTAACAATATTGAGGTTATTTTTGGTCTATCCCCTGGCAATGATTTTGATTTTGAAAGGGATTATGAGATCTTGCTCAAAAAATATAGAAAGTTTGCAGATTTAGGTATTAATTCATTTTGCTTGCTGTTTGATGATTTATTTGGAATCAACACAGGAAGCTCTCATAGAAAAATCCTTAACCAGCTAGCGAATGATCTAGGAAAGTTTAATCTTTACACTGTCCCCCAAATTTACTGTGATCAATTAAGCCCTGAGAAGAATATCTTGCTTGATACATATTTATCTGATTTTCTAGAAGGCTTAAATCCCACGGTAGGCATTTTCCTTACAGGACCAAGAGTAGTCTCAAAAGATTACCCATTAGAATATTACAATCAGTTAAAGCAATATCTTGGTCAACGAGAACTTATAATTTGGGACAATTATTATGCAAATGATTATTGTGCTCCCAAGATACATCTATCTGAGTTCTGCGATCTAGATAGTGGATTGCAAGATTGTCTTGATGGAATAATGATCAATGCCTCAGGGTCTCTTAGAATAGACCAGATTTACTTACAATTATTTGCTTCTAAAGTTCATCAAAAACATACTAAAGAAGAAATATTGTCGAAAACAAATCTTCCCCAAGCTTTTTACAACATCCAACATCTATTCGATTTTGAAATTGTGACCTTTGATCCTGAGAGTGATTTGGAGCACCTTGAAGTCTTGCTATGGAGATGGAATGACCCCTTAAAGATAGAAATGTATACTTACTTACATCAGCTAAGACAGCTCTTGCAGAAAATAACTCAGGATAATGCTGGTGACGATATCCTGCTAAAACGATTTAATTTTAAAAGAGGAGATAATAATGAAAGGTAACATGCTCAACTGGGATGTAACTGTTCCTAAGCTTATTGATCACGCTGAAAAATATTCTTACGATGCAGAAATTATTAGCAGAGAGTTAGATAACTCGATTTCTAAAATTACTGTTGGTGATTGTTTATCTAAATCTAGGAAAGTTGCAAAGATTCTTAAAGATTTTAAAGTTGAGAAGGGTGATAGGGTTGCAACTATTGCTTGGAATAACTCTCGTCATTTTGAGGTTTATTTCGGAGTTACTGGCATGGGTGGAGTGCTGCACACTATCAATCCAAGGCTATTTCCAGAACAACTTATATACATACTCAATCATGCTGAAGATAAAGTGGTATTTGTAGATGAGACATTTTTACCATTAATTGCAGCTGTTCAGGAGCATTTACAAATATCACCTCAAATTATTCTGATGGGACCAAAAAAAGCTATTGAGCTAGATATAAGAAATCTTCATTTTTATGATGAACTGGTATCTGCTGCAGACCCAATAGATGCATGGGTAGATGTTGATGAATTGGATGCTGCTGCACTGTGCTATACCTCAGGTACTACTGGAAATCCAAAGGGTGTTTTATATGCGCATAGATCTACCATGCTGCATTCATGGGCTGCAGGCAATGCGCTACGTTTTGATACTAATAGCTCTGTCCTTCCAGTTGTGCCTATGTTTCATGTAAATGCTTGGGGTACGCCTTACACAACGCTCATGAATGGGCATAAGTTAATTTTGCCTGGTCATGCTCTTGACGGAGCATCTTTATATGAGCTTATTAGCTCTGAAAAAGCCTCAGTGCTTATGGGTGTTCCTACTGTTTGGTTAGGGTTATTAAATTACTTGTCTGAAAACAATTTAACCCTTGAAGGTATAGAAAAAGTGATGGTGGGAGGATCTGCAGCTCCATTAGCTATGATCAAAGAATTTCATGAAAAACATAATACTTTTTTAGTTCATGGTTGGGGTATGACTGAAATGAGTCCTCTGGGGACTCTTAATTTGCCTAGTAAAAAGATGATGCAACTTCCGGATGAAGAGAGGTATGCTCTTCAGACTAAACAGGGTTATCCTTTATTTGGTGTTGAGCTAAAGATTGTAGATGATGAAAACAATGACCTTCCCAGAGATGGTAAGGCTCAGGGAGCATTAAAAGTAAGGGGACCTTGGATTATTGAAAGCTACTTTAAAGCAGAAGCTCCAGCAGTTGACGAGGAAGGTTGGTTTGATACTGGAGATGTGGCTACTATATTTCCGGACGGTTGTATGCAAATCATGGACAGGGCTAAAGACGTCATTAAAAGTGGCGGAGAATGGATTAGCTCTATAGATTTAGAGAATGCTGCTGTCGGGCATCCAGATATTGAAGAAGCTTGTGTGGTGGGAGTACCTCACCCTAAATGGGATGAGCGTCCTTTGCTGCTAGTAATTTGCAAAGGTGAATTGGACAAAAATTCTATCAATGAATTCCTTGAACAAAGAGTTGCTAAATGGTGGCTACCGGACGACATTATTAAAGTTGAAGAACTCCCACATGGAGCAACAGGAAAACTTTTAAAAGTTGAGCTCAGAGAACAATACAAGAACCACTTAATGGAGAACTAATATGCCGATGACTGTAATAAAGAAAGAAGAAATCTTTGAATGTATAGGAAGAGACCTGGGTTATACCGATTGGTTTGAAATAGACCAGGAGAGAATCAATGCTTTTGCTGATGCTACCATGGACCATCAATTTATCCATGTTGATCCAGAGCAAGCGGGACCTATCTTTGGCTCTACAATTGCACACGGTTTTCTTTCTTTATCTCTGTGTGCAGGGTTAGGGCAGGAAACTGCTTTAATCGTTGAGGGAGCTAAAATGGGACTTAATTATGGTTTAGATAAGGTGAGATTTTTAAGTCCAGTTGCAGTAAATTCAAAAGTTAGGCTGCATACTTTAGTGAAGGATATTACTGAAAAAAATCCAGGCCAATACCTTGTTAAAAATGAAGTCACTATGGAAATAGAGGGAGTTGCAAAACCTGCTTTTATTGCAGAGACTTTGAGTCTTTGGGTTACTTAGCCAACAATTCCCGTAAGATTTTGTTGATAATTTCTGGATTTCCTTTGCCTTTTGTTTCTTTCATTGCTTGGCCAACAAAATATCCAAAAAGCTTGTCTTTACCAGCTTGAAATTGGGTTACTTGCTCAGGATTATCATCAACAATCTTTTTAAGCATGGATTCCAATTCAGCGGCATCAGTGATTTGCTTAAGACCCTTAGATTCAATAATAGAATTTGGTGATTCGCCAGTAGCGTAGCATTCCTCCAAGACTTCCTTAGCAATTTTTCCAGAAATAGTATTATCGGAAATATTATTTAATAATTCTCCAATTAGTTCAGTAGTTAGTTTAGAGTTTTCAAGTTCAACTTGATCCTTGTTAAGCAAAGCACTGATATCTCCTACTAACCATTTTGCTGCCAGAGATGAATCGCTGCCATTCTCAATAAGTTTCTCAAATACCGTGGAGAGTGATTTGGTAGATGAGAGTATATCGGCATCATTAACGCTTAATTTCAGCTCATTTAAATAGCGTAATTTTTTTTCATTTGGTAATTCTGGAAAATTATTTTTTATTTCTGCAATTTCATCATCATTTATAACTACTGGTAGTAAATCAGGTTCAGGGAAATACCTATAATCATTGGCAAACTCCTTTGTCCTCATGGGTCTAGTTTCATCCTTGTTGGCATCATATAAACGCGTTTCTTGGATCACTTTTTCACCACCTTCTAGCACTTTAATCTGTCTTTTAATCTCAAAATTAATTGCCTTTTCTATAAATCTAAAAGAGTTTATATTTTTAATCTCTGTCCTAGTACCAAGCTCTTTATCACCTTTTTTTCTGATAGAAACATTTGCATCGCATCTCATAGAGCCTTGGGACATGTTTCCATCTGAAACATCCAGAAAGGTAATGAGTTGATGTAAGGCTTTCATATATGCTACAGCTTCCTTGGCTGAGGAAATTTCCGGCTCACTTACAATCTCAAGTAGTGGAGTGCCTGCTCTGTTTAGATCAATAAGACTATTTGTTGGATCAGCATCATGGATAGATTTGCCTGCATCTTCTTCTAGATGTGCTCGGGTTACGTTAATAACCTTGTGTACACCTTCTAGCTCAATCTCTACCTGGCCACCTTCAACAATCGGTCTATCCATTTGTGTAATTTGATAGCCTTTGGGAAGGTCAGGATAAAAATAATTTTTTCTATCAAAGTGAGATGTCTGATTTATGGTTGCATTGATCGCAAGGCCAAAGCGTATAGCTTTATAGAAAGCTTCTTTATTTACTGTTGGCAAAACACCAGGTAAGCCGCAATCTACAAGATTTACATTAGTATTTGGATCAGCACCAAAACTTGTAGATGCCCTAGAAAAAAGCTTTGTCTTGGTTGAAAGTTGAACGTGAGTTTCAAGTCCAATGACTACTTCCCAAGTCATGTAAAATCCTCCATGCTTGGTGATTTAAGGTGCCAGTCGGTATCTTGTTGAAAATGATGGGCAGTTTGCAAGATCAATTCCTCATTAAGATGGGGAGCAATGAGTTGGTGTCCAGTAGGTAAATTGTTTACAAATGTTTGCGGAATAGAGATAGCAGGTATTCCAGCTAGGTTCGCTGCAATGGTAAATAGATCTTCTAAATATAACTCAGTTGGATCCTTTGATCCCTTTGAATCAAATGCAAAAGTAGTACCGGGAGAAGTAGGGGTAAGAATTAAATCGCACTCTTGAAAGGCATTCTTAAAGTCTTCGGTAATAAGTCTTCTTACTTGTTGGGCTTTTTTATAGTAAGCATCATAATAGCCTGCTGATAATACATAGGTTCCAATCAATATCCTTCTTTTTACCTCATTTCCAAAACCTTCTGATCGAGACTTTATATAAAGCTCCTCGAGATTTTTAACTTCTTCAGATCTGTGCCCAAATCTGACTCCATCAAATCTAGATAAATTCGAGGAGCATTCAGCCGGAGCAATAACGTAATAAGTAGGCACAGAGTATTTAATATTAGGCAATGAGATTTCTTTAATTTTATAGCCCAAATTTTGATAAGTTTTAATAGATTCCTGAAAAGCATTTTCCATATCAGGGGAGAGTTTGCCTGAAAACTCTTTAACTACGCCAAGAGTTTTAGTGCTAGAAAAATCATCTATAGAATCAACTGTTTTTGTGGCTTCCATTGCTAGCGAGGTAGTATCTTTCTGATCATGACCTGTCATGGCGTCCAGAGCAATTGCACAATCTTTAGCATTATGTGCTAAAGGGCCAGCCTGATCTAAGCTTGATGCGAATGCAATCATTCCCCATCTAGAAATC
>VMDH01000027.1 GCA_008080945.1 Gammaproteobacteria bacterium
AAGTTTGGAGAGTTGCAAGGCCATCCTCACATCAATAATCCCAATATTAAGCATCCAAAGATTTTTGAGTTGGCCGCATCATCTGGAGGGATTGCAGATGAGTGGCATACTGACCTAACCTTCCAAGAGCAACCCGCGCTTTTATCGATCCTACATATGGTAGAAGTTCCATCCGTTGGAGGGGATACTATGTGGACCGATTTAGTTGCTGCCTTTAAGGCATTATCAAAACCCATTCAGGACATGTGCATCGGACTTTCAGCCTTGCACGACGCTGCGCCTCATTTGCATCCTGAAAAAATGACTATACATCCCGTAGTTAGAAAACATCCGGATACCAATGAACCAGTGCTCTACGTTAATGAGCACTTTACTAGGAGAATAGTCGAGCTTGGGCACGAGGAAAGTGAGCATCTCTTAAGTTTCCTAACTTCGTGGGTTCAAAAACCTGAGTTTTTAGTCAGATATAAGTGGCAAAAGAATACTATTGCCATGTGGGATAACCGAGCTACCCAACATTATGTAGTCAATAATTTTGAGGGCGAAAGAATTATTCAAAGAGTTACAGTAACAGGAGATAAGGTCGAGCCGTTTGGTAAATTGGACTACGATGCTTGGAATGCTGAGGGAAAGTTTTCTGCTAAAAGCAGATACGATTTCCAGTTAATGGGTTACTTAGATTCTCAAAAATAGAATAATCGTAGTATGAATATATTGCCCACTAGCAATTCTTTTCTATCTCCTTAATATAACTTCAGTCGTAATTAGAAAATTTAATTTAAGGATAAAGCATGATTCAATCCTCCTTCACTCTTCCCTGCGGACAAACTATTAAAAATAGGGTCTGCAAAGCTGCCATGACCGAAAGAATTGCTAAAGGCGATAACCTTGCGCATCAAGGACACATCAATTTATACAACACTTGGGCAGATGGTGATGTAGGTATTTTGTTAACTGGGAATGTTCAAGTTGATCGTCGCAACATCGAAGGCCCTGCCAATGTAGTGATTGATCAATCAAATTATCATCTGCAAATGGACACTCTCAAACAATGGGCTGCGGCAGGAACCAAGGACAATACTCAGCTGTGGATGCAAATTTCGCACGCTGGCAGACAAACTCCTGGTGAAATTAATTCCACCCCACAGGCTCCTTCAGATATTGGATTAAAAATTCCTGGCAGAAATTTTGGTAAACCTAAGCCCATGACTGAGGAGGAAATTCTAGAACTTATTGATCGCTTTGTTTTTACAGCAACTGTGGCAAGAGATGCTGGATTTACAGGAGTTCAATTCCATTCCGCTCATGGTTATCTGCTATCAGAGTTTTTATCTCCTGATATTAATACTAGAACAGATGCCTGGGGAGGTTCTTTAGAGAATAGAACTAGGATTCATTTAGAAATCATTAAAAAATGCAGAGAGGTGGTGGGTTCAGATTTCCCAATTTCCATCAAATTAAATTCTGCGGATTTTCAAAAAGGTGGTTTTTCTGCTGAAGAAAGTATTCAAGTAGCAAAAATGTTTGAACAAGCAGGAGTTGATTTATTAGAAATATCTGGGGGCACCTACGAACAGCCTAAATTAATTGGTGCTGATAACATCAGTATCAATCCTGATAGAAGTGAAGTTAGAAAAGATAGTACTATCGCTAGAGAGGCTTATTTCTTAGATTACGCTGCAAATATAAGAGCAGCTGTGGAAATGCCGTTGATGGTAACAGGCGGCTTTCGAACTCGAGAAGGGATGCAAAAAGCATTGGAGAGCGGAATCTGCCAGGTTGTGGGCATTGGCAGACCCATGTGTGCAGACCCTCATTGTATGAAGAAGTTATTCAGTGGAGAAATCGATTCTCTTCCAAGCTTTGAAAAAACTCTCTCTCTAGGTCCTTGGATATTTTCTCCTAACAGTCCTTTTACGCTCATTCAGGCAATTAATGCTTTTGGAGCAATGGCTTGGTTTTATCAACAAATTAAAGAAATGTCTGCAGGAAGAATGCCAGATTTGGACAAAAAGCTTTTACAAGCATTTTTGGCTGACACTAAAGCTGACAAACTAGCAGTGCAAGATTATCTAAACCATCAAAGTTAGCAAATGACCGAATTAGAGATCATTGTTATTTTCTCATTGATCTCTTTCATTACTTCTTTCATCACATCGGTTGCAAGTGTTGGAGGCGGGATGATTATGCTCGCTAGTTTGGGGCAGTTTTTTTCTCCGAGCGTTTTAATTCCATTGCATGCATTGATCCAAGTTTCCAATAACTTGTCACGCGCTTATTTGTTCAGAAAACATATTATTGTTGGACTATTTAAAACAGTCGCTATTGGAAGCGCTATAGGCTCAGTTCTAGGAGTTTTATTTTTTTCTTTAGTTCCTGAAGAAATCATACTTGCATTAATTGGCATATTTATTCTCTGGATGCTTTTTTTTAAAGCTTCCTTGAAAGCTGTCACCAATAATCTTTCCGATGCCTTTTGTGGTGTTCTTGCAGCTGCTGTTGGAATGGTCGTAGGTGCAAATGGGCCCGTAGTTTCCGCCTTTTTAGCTACCAAAGATATGGATTCTAAAGAGCTGATTGCTACTCATGGCGCCATTATGGTTTGCCAGCACTTATTTAAAATTATTGCCTTTATAACTGTTTTCCAATTCTTACTAGTAGATTTCCTATTATTAATAGTGTGCACCACGCTGACAGGATTTTTGGGAGCCTGGGTTGCAAGATCGTTCTTAGACAAGATTCCTCAAAAAGTTTTTGATCTTGGTTTAAAAACTCTCTTATTTGCTTTGGCAGTCACTATGATTATTAGAGGCGCTGGACTAGAACTCATTTAAATATATTTATTTTCTAAAAGTATCTTTAAAAATATCTAGTAAAAGCATTACATTCTCATGGCCTGCATAATTTTCTCTACAGATTAAAGCAATCTCTCTATGTGGACCGGGCTCATTGAGATGAGAAATATATAAATTTTTCTGATTACTTACTAAATCTTTAAGAGCCATTTGTGGAATAAGGGTTGTCCCCATTTTTCCTTTCACCAGTTGTATAAGAGTGTTCAGACTAGAAGCTTTTAATGAGTAACTTGTTTTGGAGGTTATATTGCAGGCATCTAAGATATGATCTTTTAGACAATGTCCGTCTGCGAGGAGCATAAGCTTTGCATCCTCAAGCTCGGCTGCTTTAATTTCTGCCTTACCTGCATTGATATCTTTAGCATGAGAAACCCAGTAGAAATCTTCTTCCCAGAATTTATAACATTTTAGTTCACGAGTATCGTAGGGCAGGGCAAGTATTGCTATATCTAGCTCCCCATCACTTACTTTCTGGACCAAGCTATTAGATTGGCTCTCTTCAATTTTGAGATTAATGGCTGGCAATTTTTTTTCTATCTTTGGTAGCATCAAAGGAAGAAAGTAAGGGCTGACAGTAGGAATGATCCCAAGAGAAATTGGCTGAGCATTAGAATAGCTTTGGGCTAAGTCATTGATACTATTGACCTCTATTTTAATTAATTTTGCTTTTGCTAATATTTCTTTACCCAGGGTAGTGACAAGCACTTTTTTATTAGTTCGTTCAAAGATTTGGACGCCTAAGTGACTTTCCAACTCAGTGATTGCGTTGCTTAGGGTTGAGGGAGAGATGAAGCACTCATCTGCAGCTTTCTTGAAGTGTAAATTTTTAGCAACCGCTAGAGCGTAGTCAATTTGTTTTAATGTAATCATATTGGCCATTTTATCATTGATAAAATCGAATATAACATTCTAAATTATTATATTTACCAAAACATATAAAATTTGTAATCTATATATCCACATTTTTTTTGCAAAAAGGAAATACACACTATGAGTAATGAAACTGAAAATAAATGTCCAGTGATGCATGGAAGCTTGGCTTCTAATAGCTCCTCTGGAACATCAAATAAAGATTGGTGGCCTAATCAGTTAAATCTTGGCATTTTGCATCAGCACGATAAGAAAAGCGATCCAATGGACGAAGGCTTTGATTACGCTGAAGAATTCAAGAAGCTTGACTATGAGGCGCTAAAAAAAGATTTGCATGACTTGATGACTGACTCACAAGATTGGTGGCCTGCCGATTATGGTCACTATGGTCCGTTTTTCATCAGAATGACATGGCATGCCGCAGGAACCTACAGAATTGGTGATGGCAGAGGCGGAGGAGGCACTGGTGCACAGAGGTTTGCTCCTTTAAACAGTTGGCCCGATAACGGAAACCTTGATAAGGCTAGAAGATTGCTTTGGCCAATTAAGAAGAAGTACGGTAAACAAATTAGCTGGGCTGATCTACTCATTCTTGCAGGTAATGTTGCTATTGAATCCATGGGTGGCAAAACTTTTGGATTTGGTGGAGGCAGACCAGATATTTGGGCTCCTGAAGAAGATATCAATTGGGGAGCTGAAACTGAGTGGCTTACCAATGAGAGATATAGCGGAGTAAGAGATTTAGCTAATCCGCTTGGCGCTGTGCAAATGGGTCTTATCTATGTGAACCCTCAAGGACCAGATGGTGAGCCTGATCCTCTAAAAAGTGCTGTCGACATCCGAGAAACTTTTGGACGTATGGCTATGAACGATGAGGAAACAGTTGCTCTTGTTGCTGGGGGTCATACCTTTGGTAAGGGCCACGGCGCAGGACCTGATTCTAATGTAGGAACTGAGCCCGAAGGCGCAGCTTTAGAAGAAATGGGTTTTGGTTGGACAAGTACCTATGGTTCTGGAAAGGGTAGAGATACTATTACCAGTGGTTTTGAAGGAGCTTGGACATCTAATCCAACTCAATGGGATAACGGTTACTTTGACTTGTTATTCGGATATGAGTGGGAACAACATACAACTCCAGCTGGAGCTATCGTATGGCATGCAGTTGGTCAAACAGAAGAAGACAAAGCACCTGATGCTGAAGATGCTTCTGTAAAAGTGCCAACCATGATGACAACCGCTGACATGGCATTAAGAATGGATCCAGAGTACAACAAGATCTCTAAGAGGTTCCATGAAAACCCAGAAGAGTTTGCAGATGCTTTTGCCCGTGCTTGGTTTAAGTTATTGCACAGAGATATGGGTCCGAAATGCAGATATCTTGGGCCAGAAGTTCCAGCTGAGGAACTCATTTGGCAAGACCCTGTCCCAGCTGGTAGCACCGATTACGATGTAGATAGTGTTAAAGCTGCTATTTCTGAATCTGGACTAACAGTTCAAGAGATGGTTGAAACTGCTTGGGCTAGCGCCTCTACTTTCAGAAATTCTGACCTAAGAGGTGGAGCAAACGGTGCAAGAATTAGGCTTGCTCCACAGAAAGATTGGGAAGCTAACAAGCCTACACAACTTGCTAAAGTATTAGCAGTCTACGAGCAAATAGCATCCGATACAGGGGCTTCCGTCGCTGATGTTATCGTCTTGGGCGGTAATGTGGGCGTTGAAAAGGCAACTGGAGCTAAGGTTGCATTTACCCCTGGAAGAGGAGATGCTTCTGCAGAGCAAACTGATGTTGAATCTTTTGCTGTTCTTGAGCCAGTAGCAGATGGATTTAGGAATTACTATGGTCCATCAGCAACTAATCCAGCTGAAGAAATGCTATTAGACAAGGCTCAATTGCTTGGCCTTACTGCTCCTGAAATGACTGTATTGGTAGGAGGTTTAAGATCTCTTGGCATTAATAGTGATACAGGAATGGCTACTGAAAATAACGATACTTTATCTAACGATTGGTTTGTTAAATTATTGGATATGTCAGTTGCTTGGAAGCCAAATGGTACCGGAAATTCCTACGAGGGAGTTGATCGTGTCTCTGGTGAAAAAGTAAGCTCTGCTACTCGAGTAGATTTAGTTTTTGGATCTAATTCTCAGCTTCGTGCTCTTGCTGAAGTATACGCAAGTGACGATGCTCAAGAAAAATTAGTCAGTGACTTTATTGCTGCATGGAATAAAGTTATGAACAACGATATGTTCTAAAAACTAAAGTTTCTAACTTTTATATAAGGGCCCATCTGGGCCCTTATTTTTTGCCAACTTTGATGAAATGACATTGTCTTGTATTATGCAATTATGAAGATCGCAATTTATCCTGGTTCATTTGATCCGCTGACATTTGGTCATATAGATATTCTTGAGAGAGCAGCATCTCTATTTGATAAAGTGATTGTCGGAGTTGCAGAGAGCAAAGCAAAGAAACCTCTTTTCACAGTTGATGAGAGGCTGGCCTTGATTGATGAAATGTTTGCAGATAATGACAAGATTGAAAGTTTAGGCTATTCAGAAAAGCTCACCGTAGATCTTGCTAGAGAAAATAATGCTATTGCCATCATAAGAGGGTTGAGAGCTGTTGCTGATTTTGAGTATGAATTTCAGTTAGCAACTATGAATAGATCTCTTGCACCGGATATTGAAAGTATATTCTTTACACCTAAAGATACTTTAATTTATGTTTCTTCAAGCTTGGTAAAAGAGATCGCACAATTCGGAGGCGATGTTACCCGATTTGTTCCCAAGCATGTCGTTAGCGCCTTAGAGAAGAAATTTACCTAAGTTTTTGGCATTTGTTGCATAGAAAGCTTGCTCTTTGCCCAACCACTATTCTACTAATTGAGTTTGCACAGTTAGGACAAGGCTGATTATCATTTCCATAAACTTTGAGCTTAATTTTAAAATACCCTTTATTACCTTCTGGACTATAAAAGTCCTTTAATGTGGTGCCCCCCAAGGCTATGGCTTTCTTTAATACTTGTTTAATGGCTTTCACTAGTTTATCTATCTCAGTATTTTTTAACTTATTGCCTGATGTCATCGGATGAACATTTGAGATAAACAGAGCTTCATTAGCATAAATATTCCCAACGCCAACAACCACGTGTTGGTTCATGATTAAATTTTTAATGGCTGCATTAGATTTAGAGATTTTTTCTTGTAAGTAGCTTGCACTAAAATTAGTTGATAAAGGTTCTGGACCAAGTTGTCTATCAAAATCTCTATAGGCTTCTTTGCTTAAGATTTTAAAATAACCAAACTTCCGAGTATCGTTAAATACGATGCTCTTGTCTTGGAAATGAAAGACTATATGGTCATGTTTTTCTATCCTATTGCTGCTTGCTTCTTGGATGCGTAATGTCCCGGTCATACCTAAATGCAACAAATGAAAGAAATCTGAAAATTCTAGGACAATACATTTTGCTCTCCTAAATATCTTTTCAACTACAAGGTTCTCTAATGCATGAATATTTTTAGTATCTAATTTCCAACGTAAGTGGGGGTTGGTAACTGAAATATTTTTTAGGATCTTGCCTTCAAAACCCTTTAAAGCTCTAACAGAAGTTTCTACTTCTGGAAGCTCAGGCATTATCCTAGAAGATTGTTTATTTCTACAAGATTTTGGGGTTGCAAGGTTCCTGCAGCTAAGTGAAGTCTGAGGATAGATAACAAATAATCATACTTAGCATTGGCAAGGTTCTTTTCTGCAGAATAAAGGCTTTTTTCTGCTTGCAAAAGGTCCACAATATTTCTGGTGCCAACCTCGTAACCTACTCTGGTTGCCTCTAAGGCAGTGGTCGCTGAAATGACTGCTTGTTTTTGGGCTTTGAGATTAGCCACCAATGTGACCACGTTTGAATACTGGGATCTAGTTTCTTGGATTACAGATCTTTCTGCAAACACGGCATCTTGTTCTGCTTGATTAAAACTTGCGTAGGCTTGTTTTCTTCTGGAATTAACAGCTCCACCTTGAAATATCGGAACGCTCCATTGCAATGCATAATTTTCTCTTTGTGTGACATCTGGAACTGTTATTTGGAAGCTCCCTGTATTTAGCCCATCAAAGGAATATTGATTTGTTTCAGATTCTGATTTACTGGCAACAATATCTATTTTGGGTAAGTGATTGGAAGCTGCGCCGCGTGCTGCATTTTTTGCTGCTAACTTTCGCATTTGTGCTGCTTGGAGTCTAAAATTATTTTCCAGAGCTTTGCTGACCCATTCATCCTTATCTGCGGGCACTGGATTTTGGACATTTAACTCATTAACTAAACCATCAATAGAGAAAATCTCTCTACCAACAATGGCATTCAATGCCTCTCTGGCAGTATAGATTGCTCCCTCAGCTCTTATTTTTGCTGCAAGGCTTAAATCATATGCCAGTTGAGCTTCTTGGACCTCTGTTACTGCAGATAAGCCAACTTCATATCTTTGTTTAGTTTGTTCTAGTTGCCTTTGTATGGCTTTTTCTTCTGACAATGCTGCACTTAAGTTATCTATAGAACGTAATACATTAAAGTAGGCCTCAGCTGTTCTTACAATTAGGGACTGCTGATTAAAGGCAAAATCTGCTTCAGATGCATCGGTTAAAAGTTTAGAGCGCTTATACCCAAACCATGTATCTAGTCGAAAAAGTGGTTGAGATAGTCTGGCCTGCGAAGAAAAATTATTGTATTCGTTTTGCAAGACATCATCTTCGTAGTATTCGTTCCAATTTGTTTGTCCTGAAAGTTGGATATTAGGAAGTAATTGAGCCCTGCCTTGAACTGCTATTTCTTTGTCAGCAAGGAATGAGTACTCAGCAGCTTTATACTGAGCATCATTTTCTAATGCTTCGTTATAGATATCTAGCAGGTTTTCAGCATGCAGACTGCTGACCAGAGAAAATAAGAATAGAAATTTTAACGACTGTATTTTCAAACAATTACACCTTAGTTAACTGAAAAAATATCACTAATACCATGTTAAACGATAACAGGATTGAACTAAATAAAACCAGTTCTTTATTTTTAGTAGACAATTTTTTGCTGATAAAGTTTTTCATATTTGATCCAAAGATGAGCATCATATCTTAAATGTTTACACTGTCAACATCTGAATACAAACTTTACCCTTTTTAAATAGATAAATAGCCAATAGTAAGATCAAGAATGAGCTATAATTTGATTCTTAAAGATGTCTAAAGAATTAAAGCAAAAAGACTACATTAAGAAGATTTTTGTTACTTCAGGCACCAATGCCTCTTTAAAAGTCCCATTCAAAGAAATAACTCAAACCGGTGATCCCAAAGATAATCCTCCGCTCAGAATTTATGACACTTCAGGGCCATTAGGGGACAAAGATTTTAAAGCATCTCTTGAAGGTATTCCCAAATTAAGAGCATCATGGGTTGCCAATAGGAAAGGTAACAATGTCTCTCAAATGCATTTTGCGAAACAAGGAATTATTACCGAAGAAATGGAATATGTGGCTACAAGAGAGAATGAGCTCCTTAAGCAGGCTGAGACATTAGGCATTAAATCTCCCTATGCCAGCAATCTTCCGGACAGTATTACTGCAGAATATGTGCGCAGTGAAATAGCTGCAGGCAGAGCAATCATTCCTGCCAATATCAGACATACCGAGTTGGAGCCCACCATTATCGGAAAAAATTTCCTCGTTAAAGTTAATTCTAATATTGGAAACTCTAGCTTGGGATCTAACATCGATGATGAGGTTGAGAAGTTAGTTTGGTCTACTAATTGGGGTGCTGACACCGTGATGGATCTCTCTACAGGAAAAAATATTCATCAAACCAGAGAATGGATCATTAGGAATTCACCAGTACCCATTGGGACTGTTCCTATCTATCAAGCATTGGAAAAAGTTAATGGCAAGCCTGAAGATTTAAATTGGGAAGTTTTTTCAGAAACTTTAATTGAGCAAGCCGAGCAAGGTGTAGATTACTTTACTATCCATGCAGGCGTATTACTGGAATATGTGCCATTAACTGCAAAGCGACTTACTGGAATTGTTTCTCGCGGAGGATCCATTATGGCTGGATGGTGTCTTGCGCATCATCAACAAAACTTTTTGTATACCCACTTTGAAGACATTTGTGAAATCATGAAAACTTATGATGTTTCATTTTCTTTGGGAGATGGTTTGCGACCAGGCAGTATTGCCGATGCTAATGATGAAGCTCAATTTGCTGAACTCAAAACTTTAGGAGAGTTGACCAAGATAGCTTGGGAGCATGATGTTCAGGTAATGATTGAGGGCCCTGGGCATGTCCCATTGAATCTAATTAAAGAGAATATGGACCTAGAAAGCGATTGGTGTCACGATGCACCTTTTTATACCCTGGGACCTTTAACTACCGACATTGCGCCTGGCTATGATCACATTACTTCAGCTATCGGGGCAGCGAATATAGGATCCTTTGGAACTTCTATGCTTTGTTATGTGACTCCAAAAGAACATCTCGGACTTCCTAATAAAGAAGATGTAAAGCAGGGCCTCATCGCATACAAAATAGCAGCCCATGCTGCAGATGTTGCAAAAGGGCATAAAGGTGCATATGTCAGAGATTTCATGCTTTCCAAAGCGCGTTTTGAATTTAGATGGGAAGATCAATTTAATCTTGGCTTAGATCCAGATACTGCTAGAGATTATCATGATGAAACTTTACCCAAAGAATCTGGAAAGACAGCTCATTTCTGCTCTATGTGCGGCCCTAAATTTTGCTCTATGAAAATCTCGCAGGATATAAGAAATCGTGAAGAAAATATCGCTGCGGTTGAAATTGGCATGCAAGAGAAATCAGAAGAGTTTAAAGCCCAAGGTTTTAAGATATATAAATAATGGCAGCTGGAAACTACGATTCAAAATCTATTGAGGTTTTATCAGGGCTAGATCCGGTCAGAAAAAGACCGGGGATGTACACCGATACATCAACTCCCAATCATTTGGTCCAAGAGGTTCTAGATAACTCAGTTGATGAAGCCTTAGCAGGCCATTGTTCCACTATAAAAATTAATCTTTTTAAGGATGGATCCATAGAGGTTTCTGATGACGGCAGAGGCATGCCCACTGACATCCACCCTGAGCATCAAGTGTCAGGGGTGGAACTAATATTGTGCAAATTACATGCAGGAGCAAAATTTTCTGGAGAAGACTATAACTTTTCAGGCGGCTTACATGGTGTTGGGGTATCGGTAGTTAACGCGCTATCCAAAAGCCTTATAGTCACTGTAAAAAGAAATGCACAGGAACTTCAGATGGAGTTTGCTGGTGGTGAAAAAACCAAAGATTTAGTTGAAATTGGAACAGTTGGAGCGAGAAATACTGGAACAAAAATATTATTTATTCCTGATGAGCAGTACTTTGAATCAACCAAGTTAAAAATAGCTGCTTTAAAGCATCTTCTTAAGGCCAAAGCAGTGCTATGCCCAGGTCTCAAGATCCAGTTCTTTGATGAACAGAAAGGTGAGAAAATTGAATGGGAATTTGAAAATGGTTTGGCTTCTTACTTAGCTGAATCTGAAGAATCAGATAGCTTTCTTTTAAAAGAATCTGTGCATTGCTCCAAATTGGATAAAGAGAGCGGTCTAGATTTTATTATCAATTGGTCAGACACCAGTGTGAAAAATCCTATCAATGAAACTTACGTAAATCTAATTCCAACTGCCCAAGGCGGATCGCACCTGAGTGGGTTTAAAGCAGGCTTGCTTGATGCCTTAAAAGAATTTTGTGAATTTAGGAATTTGTTACCTAAGGGAGTCAAGTTAACCTCTGATGATACGATTGCAAATGCAAGCTTTGTAGTTTCATCTAAGCTAAAGAATCCTCAATTTGCAGGACAAACTAAAGAACGTTTGGACTCGAAAGATCATCAATCTTTTGTTTCTGCAAGCGCTAAAGATTTCTTCAGCATTTGGTTGAATAAACACACGGAAGAAGGAGAGTTAATTGCAGGCATTGCGATTAAGGCTGCTCAATCTAGATCTAAGGACTCCAAACAAGTTGAACGAAAAAAAGCTTATCAGGGGCCTGCCTTACCAGGAAAATTAGCAGACTGTAATAGCAATGAGTTAGATAAAACGGAATTGTTTTTAGTGGAGGGTGATTCTGCAGGAGGCTCTGCAAAGCAAGCAAGGGAGAGATCATTCCAAGCCATCATGCCTCTGAGAGGTAAAATCCTAAACACATGGGATCTTGAGAGCGATGAAATTTTGAAATCCCAAGAAATTAAAGATTTGGCCACTGCCATTGGGGTCAATCCAGGAAGCAACGAAATCAATAATCTACGCTATGGAAAAATATGCATCTTGGCTGATGCCGATTCAGATGGATTGCATATCGCTACGCTTTTATGCGCTTTATTTTTAAGGCACTATCGCCCTTTGGTGGAAGCAGGACGCATTTATGTAGCTATGCCACCGCTTTATAGAATAGATTGCGGTAAAGAAAAATTTTATGCACTGGACGAAAAAGAAAAGGATAGCCTGATTGATGAATTCAAGAAGAAGCAGGGCAAACCAAAAATAGATATTCAGAGATTTAAAGGCCTTGGCGAGATGAACCCTAATCAACTTAGAGAAACTGTCATGGATAAAGCTACCCGAAGACTTGTGCAATTAACGATACAAGCCAAAGATAATGTTAATTCAACTATGGACTTACTTTTATCCAAAAAAAGAGCATCCGATAGGAAAACTTGGCTTGAGAAAAAAGGAAAAATAGCAACCCTGTGATATGAGTGATAAAAGCTTAGAGAGTATTAGCCTAAAGGATTACGCTGAAGAGTCCTATCTGAATTATTCAATGTATGTAATTCTCGATCGGGCGCTGCCTCATTTAGGTGATGGAATGAAGCCCGTGCAAAGGCGTATTCTTTATGCCATGAGTGAGCTTGGCTTAAATGCAGCCTCAAAATACAAAAAGTCAGCCAGAACAGTGGGAGATGTGATTGGTAAATTCCATCCTCACGGAGATAGTGCAGCTTATGAGGCAATGGTGCTAATGGCTCAGAACTTTTCTTTTAGATATCCCTTGGTAGATGGTCAAGGAAATTGGGGTACTCAAGATGATCCAAAATCTTTTGCCGCAATGCGTTATACCGAATCGAAACTTACAAGCTTTGCTAATCTTTTGCTAGATGAATTAAAGCTTGGCACAGTAGATTGGCAACTCAATTTTGATGGTTCGCTACTTGAACCAAAAATATTGCCTGCAAAGATACCAAGTATCCTCCTCAATGGAACAACTGGCATTGCCGTGGGTATGGCAACAGACATCCCATCTCATAATTTATCCGAAGTCATTGATGCCTTAATGTATTTGTTAGATAACCCCAAAGCATCGGTTAAAGATTTAATGAAGTTCATTAAAGGTCCAGACTTTAGCAACCATTCTCCAATCATAGCCTCACAAGAAGAGTTGCTCGAAATGTATGAAACGGGCAGGGGTGGTTTCAAAATGAGGGCTGCATGGGAAAAAGAAGGCACGGATATTATTATCGGCGCTCTGCCATACCAAACCTCTGGTGCAAAAGTCTTAGAGCAAGTTGCAGATCAGATGAATAAAAAGAAGGTTCCTATGATTGTTGATATTCGCGATGAAGGCGATCATGAATATCCCACTAGGATAGTAATATCACTTAAATCTAACCGTGTTGATGCAGAAGAGGTGATGAACCATCTTTATGCAACCACTGATCTTCAGAAAAATTTTCGAGCAAATTTCAATGTTATCAATCTTGAGGGTTCTCCAAAAGTTTATGCCCTTAATGAATTACTCAAAGAGTGGTTGCAGTTTAGGCAAACCACTGTTTTGCGTAAATTGGAGCACAGACTAGACCAAGTAGCTGACAGATTGCATATCTTAGAGGGACTGCTGTTAGTTTTTGCCGATATTGACGAAGTTATAAAAATTATTAGAAACAGCGATGAGCCAAAAAAGGATCTTATTAAGAGATTTAAGATTTCAGAAATCCAAGCTACTGCAATTCTTGAAATAAGATTAAGACAGTTGGCAAAGCTAGAAGAAATTAAATTAAAAGAAGAACAAGCCACTCTTTCTGCAGAATTTGATGAGCTTGAAAAAATAATTAAATCTAAAGCAAAGCTTAAAAATTACATTAAAAGTGAACTGAAAGAAATTCTGTCTGATTTTGGCGATGCTAGATGCTCTCCTATCGAATCAGAATCTCAAGCAAAAGCTTTTTCAGAGGAAGATATTTTAACTTCTGAACCCATTACTGTTGTGCTCTCAAAAGCTGGATGGATCAGAGCTGCTAAAGGTCATGATATCGATGCAACATCGCTTAACTACAGGGGCGAGGATTCTTTGCAGGACTTTGCTAGAGGTAAAAATAATCAACAAAGTATATTTTTTGCCAGTAATGGGAAAAGCTTTTCACTTGCAGCCCATACTCTTCCTTCGGCGCGCGGCCTCGGTGAACCCTTAACCGGTAAAGTGAATTTAGATTCAGGGGAGAGCTTTGTTGCAACCACTATTGGCAAAGACGAAGATAAATTCTTAATTGCCAGCGATGCTGGTTATGGCTTTATTGCCCAATTGTCTGATGCTATCAGTGGCACCAAAAGCGGCAAAAATTTCATGAAGTTATCCAAGGGATCTTCTGTCTTAGGGGTGCGCTCCATAAAAAATCATCATACTTATATAGCAGCCATTTCAAATATTGGCAGAATGCTCATCTTTGGAATTGAAGAGCTGCCTCAACTTAGTAAAGGTAAAGGCAATAAAATCATAAACATACCCACACCCAAATTTGAATCTGGTGAAGAAAAAATGGTTGCAGTGTGTTTGTTAGGTGATATTTCGGAGCTTCGAATACACAGCGGAAAACAATTCATGAAAGTTGGTATAAAAGATTTGGAAAATTACTTTGCTGCAAGAGCCAAAAGAGGACTTATGCTTCCTCAGGGTTACAGAAAAGTAGATGCCTTAGAAGAAGTAGTAATTAATCAAGAAGCTTCAGAATAGATTTCTTAAGCCTAGCTAAACCTTCATCAATCACCTTATCTTCAATGATAAGGCTGGGTGCAATCCTGATCGTATTATTGTTAGCTTTTAAGATCATCAATCTATTTGCGTAGGCTTCCTTCATGAGATTATCCAAGTTAAGTTTTGCCTGAACTTTAAGTTTGCATCCTATCCATAGGCCTGCGGATCTTATCTCGTCAAAACAATTTAATTCCTTATTGATAGCAGTTAATCCTTTAAGAAATCTTTGTTCTTTTTTCTGAACGCCATTAAGAACAGATTTTTTTGAGATCTTATTGATAACCTCGTGGGCAACTGCGCATGCAAGTGGGTTGCCTCCATAGGTTGAACCATGAGCACCTGGTTGCATATATTTACCCACTCTTTCTGTAGTTAGCATTGCGCCAATTGGCATGCCATTACCCAATGCTTTAGCTGAGCACACAATATCTGGTTGTATTTTATATTTCTCATGGGCAAACAAATAACCAGTTCTCCCAACACCGGATTGAACCTCATCGATAATAATGAGAGCTTTATGTTTTTTGCATAATTTTTTTATCGCGTTAACAAAATTTTGTTTGGCCGGAATAATTCCTGCTTCCCCTTGAACAAGCTCAAGAATAACCGCAGCAGTTTTATCATTGATACATTTCTCAAGACCTTCTATTTGGTTGTATGGATGTTGGGTAATACCTTTTGGAAGAGGCTCAAAACCTTCAGTCATTCTTTTGGAGCCGTTGAGAGCAATGGTAAGGAGAGTTCTGCCGTGAAAAGCATCATCGAAGGCAACGATGTTTGATTTGCCTTTACCAAATTCGCTGTAAGCAAATTTTCTTGCAGTTTTTACAGCGGCTTCTACAGCTTCTGCACCTGAATTTGAAAGAAAGACTTTTTCAGCAAAAGTCTTTTGGCATAAAATTTTAGCCAGTTTTATAGCTGGCTCGGTGGTGAGGTAGTTGGAAAGATGCCACAATTTTTTTGACTGGCTATTGAGAATTCTTACCAGCTCAGGATGACAGTGACCCAATGAAGAAACTGCAATACCAGATGCAAAATCTAAGTATTTGTGGTTTTTTTGATCCCAAATGAAGGAACCTTTACCTCTTGTTGGTATAAAATCTCCAGGGTTGTAAACTGGAAGAAAATATTTCGTAAATTCATTTCTTGTAACCATCTTGATAGACCTCAAAGAACTTTCTCAGAACAATTATCGCATAGAATTAAAACCAAACTATTCTCTTGTTGGGTTTCCAAGAGTACTTTTTTTTGCAGTACTTATCACTACTTGTCTAAGTATCGCAGCTTTCTTCTGGTACCTTGGCGCAAAATTAATTTTACCTTTTGCAGGATTGGAGCTTGCGCTAGTAGGACTTGGATTTTATTTGAATTTTAGGTGGAGTTCGCAAAGAGAAATCATTTTGATAAATCCTAACAAGGTCAGAATTGAAAAGGGGAGAGTGTTTAAAGATTTTTCTTATGAAGAATATCGCTCTTTTGCTCGATTTCAATCCAAGATTAAATCTAATGGTGATATGGAATTATTCTTAAGTTCAAAGGGACAAAGTATTGGGATTGGATCTTTTTTAGTGCAAGAGGAGCTGCTAGAGCTAAAAGAGCATTTAACCAAACTAGTAGCAGAGTTAAACCTTTTACCTCCAGGCGGGTAATTTCTTCTTGACCATGACAGACTTGGGCTGTTGATAGAATTTATTTTGCTTAATCGATTGATTTTCACCAGCGATCAGTGGCCTAAAATATTTTTTTCCCCGCTCGGTAATTCCAAAGCCATCTTTGGTTATAAACGATTTGGGAAGAGTCTTTTCAACATTTGCTATTTGCTTTAATGGAGCTGGCTCTACTTTCCATTTATAAGGATGATCTTGCACTCTTTTAATAACAGGCATCACAGATGATTTCCCCTGCACTGCATATCTCACAGCTTCTCTGCCTACTTTAATAGCTTGCTTTCGATCAGTTTCAGAAGCCAGGTGACTAGCACTTCTTTGAAGATAATCTGCCACTGCCCAATGATTTTTTAATTTTATTTTGCTGGTAACTAAGTTGGCTAAATATGGAGCAACCCCACCCAATTGACTATGCCCAAAAGCATCTTTTAGGCCGCTTTCACTTACAAAATTACCGGATGCATTTTTTATGCCTTCTGAGGCAACAATTACACAAAACCCTTTTTGAGCAACAACTTCTTTGACTCTTCTAAGGAACTGGGTTTGTTTGAATGGAACTTCAGGAAGCAGTATGAGGTCCGGTGCTTGAGGATAGCTTTCTTGAGCAATGGAGCTAGATGCAGCAATCCAGCCAGCATGTCTTCCCATAACCTCTAGGATAAATACTTTGGTTGAGGTTTCTGCCATGGATTCAACGTCCAGGGCTGCTTCAATCGTTGAGGTTACAACATACTTTGCAACCGATCCAAAACCAGGACAATTATCTGTGATGGCCAAGTCATTATCGACTGTCTTGGGAATAGCTATACAAGAGAGTGGATAACCTAACGTTTTGCTTATCTGCGATACTTTGTATGCTGTATCTGCAGAGTCATTCCCTCCGTTATAAAAGAAGTAACCAATGTTATGTGCTTTGAATACTTCAACAAGTCTTAGGTACTCTTTTTTACTAGCCTCAAAATCTTTCAGTTTATATCTGCAGGAGCCGAATACTCCTCCGGGCCTAAATTGCAAACTAGTAATAAATGCTTTGCTTTCTTTTGAGGTGTCTATCAGATTTTCTCTAAGTGCACCTAAAATACCATTCTTACCAGCGTATATTTTTCCTATCTGGCTGCTTTTACTTGCCTCATCTATGACTCCATATGCGGTGGCATTGATTACCGAAGTAACTCCACCGGATTGAGCATAGAAAGCATTTTTTTTCATGACTTTATTTATTGCTAATTTTCATCTATGTTAGCAGGAAGGATATATAAAGAAAGTGAAGATTCATATCTTAGGTATTTGCGGCACATTCATGGGTGGCCTTGCCAGGATCTTGATTCAAGAAGGCCATACTATTACTGGGTCTGACAAAGCATTTTATCCTCCCATGTCAGATCAATTGCAAGAGCTTAAGATAGAAGTTTTTGAGGGTTATGAGGGTGATCTTCCGGCTGCCGATCTTTATGTAATAGGCAATGCGCTCTCTCGAGGTAACCCCTGGGTTGAGGAAATCCTAAGAAATCATTATCCCTATACTTCGGGACCAGAAATCCTTGGCTCTATTTTAAAGAAAAGGAGAGTTATCGCAGTTGCTGGAACTCATGGTAAGACCAGTACAAGTTATATGATCAAACACATACTCTCTTTTAATAATATGCCTGTAGATTATTTAATTGGAGGAATAAGTAGCTCTTCAGGACATTCTGCAGACAATCAAAATGCTGAAATATTTGTAATAGAGGCAGATGAATATGATTCAGCCTTTTTTGATAAACGCTCCAAGTTTGTTCACTATCATCCTGATATTTTTGTAATCAATAATATTGAATTTGATCATGCAGACATCTTTGATTCCATAGATGATATTAAAAAACAGTTTCACCATGCGGTAAGAATAGTTCCAAGCAATGGCTTCATTGTTTATCAAAAAGAAGATTTGAATATTAAAGATTTGCTGGAATTAGGCTCCTGGTCAAATACAGTTCCTGTTAACGACCCTAGCTCCATTGATTTATCAAGCGATGAAGCAATTATCACAATTCAAGAAGAAGAATTTGCCACGAGTGAGTTCCCATTTGTTGGTAGACACAATTTTCTAAATGCCATGATGGCTATGCAGGCAGCTAAGCTGGTTGGAGTAAGCTACAAACAATCATTTGAAGCATTGAAGCAATTTGGAGGAGTCAAAAGGCGCTTAGAGATTGTGCATAAAAGCCCAACCCATATCATTTACGATGATTTTGCGCATCATCCAACTGCAATTAGGGCAACTACTCAGGCCTTGTTAAAAAAACATCACAATAAAAAAATTGGAGCTATCATTGAGCTTGCCTCAAATACAATGTCTTCGGGATATCACGATCAAAATCTCTTAGATGCACCCGTTGGACTGCATGAAATTTTTTGGATAGATCCCAACAACGTTCTAGAAACAGAGAAAGCATTTCCAACGATAGAAATCGCAACCAAGGAATTGAAAAAAATAATTATGGCACTAGATATAGTTGTAATCATGACAAATAAAAATAGCAAATTGATTAAAGATTCTCTCCTAGAGGCATTTGATGCTTAAGTCGCTTCCCATATTTCCTTTAGGCATTGTTGTTTTGCCAGGCAATATCCAGTCTCTTCAAATTTTTGAACCTAGATATATTGAAATGGTTAAAGAATGCATGAAAACTAATTCTGGTTTTGTCATTGTCCTTCAAAAGGATGCTATGGATGATCAACTTTCTATTTCTGACCAAGGTACATATGTTGAGATTATTGATTTTAATACTTTGCCTAATGGTCTACTTGGAATTACTGTTAAGGGCATGCATCGAACCAAAATTAAGACTATGGAGCAAAGGCAATCAGGGCTCAATATTGGAAAGGTAGAAAATATTCAAGATCCTGAAGTTGATGATCAAGCCTTGCTAGCAAAGTATCCTGACTTATTACAGATTCTTTCTCAACTGAAACAACATCCCCAAATAAGATCTATGCCTCTTGAAATAAACTTAGACTCAGCAGATTCTGTAAGTTATCACTTGGCAGGATTGATACCTCTTGCACCCAAAGATAAGCAAAAGATACTCGAAGCTTTTGATGCAGGGCAGAGACTTAATTTTTTATCAAAGTACTTTGATCAAATCGCAGGCAGTAAAAACTAAAGTTTTAGCATTTGTTTGCCGAAATTTTCTCCGGTAAATAACCTATTTAGAGTTTGCGGACAATTTTCTAAGCCTTCTTGAATGTCCTCAAGATGTTTAATTTTTCCTTCCATTACCAAGCCTGCAAGTTTTTCTACTGCCTCCTGAGATTTGGGTAAGTAATCAAGCACTAAAAAGCCTTGCATGGTAGCCCTTTGCACAACTAGATTCAGAATATTCCTAGGACCTGGTTGAGGCTCTGTTGCGTTATAGCCAGATATCCCTCCGCAAAGCATAACTCTTGCATTGATATTAATGAGAAATAACACGGTTTCTAAAAGGGGACCCCCAACATTATCAAAATAAATATCTATTCCATTGGGAGCAGCTTTAAATAGCTCTTCATGGACATTGCTATTTTTATAATCTATGACGGTATCTAACCCGCAATCCTTAAGCCAATTACACTTTTCTGCTCCTCCTGCGATCCCGATTACATGACAACCAGCTTCCTTTGCTAACTGGGCTGCTACAGATCCTGTGGCTCCTGCAGCACCTGATACAAGCACTACTTCTCCAGCTTTTGGTTTTGCAAGCTCTAGTAGTCCGTAGTAGGCGGTAATCCCAGTTGTTCCTAGGACATTTAGCATGGTTGGTATAGGAAGCAATTCAGGAATGAGTCTAAATCTATCTTCTTCTTTGGCATCGGTAATCAGATGGGTTTGCCAGCCAACCATTCCAAATATTAAATCGCCTTCTTTATATTTAGGGTTTTTGCTTTCTAATACTCTACCCATCCCACCAGCTCTGACTACTTCATCTATTTGCACGGGCGGCAAGTATCCTGGTAAATCTGTCAGCCACATTCTTTGCGTAGGATCAAATGACAGATATTCATTTTTAATGAGGATCTCACCTTCCTGAATTTCGCCCAATTCCTCGGTAATGAGTTCAAAGTCACTATCTTTTACTAAACCCTCGGGCCTATTTTTTAAAATCCATTTCTTATTAGTTGTCATTTCTCTCCCTTAAAAATTTTATTAAAAACCAAATTGTAAATACGAGTATAAATAAATAAATCGACACATAAATTATTTGCTGATATTTTTCACCAACTTCGCTTGTGTAGACGCCTGCATAATAGCTAGGAATGCTTGCTACCAAGGCCCACACAAGTGTTCCGACTGATGTTGCAAGGATATATTTATATTTTGGGTAATTCGTCATAGCAGCAATTAAGGGAAGCAAGCCCCTAATGGGACCAAAGCTTTTTCCAAACACAATGCCAAATACTCCATATTTATTCATTGCCCAGGTCGTCTTTTCCTGCGCATTCTTAAGCTTAAGATTATTAAGGTCGATTCTTTTATAAATAAATTTCGCAAGCGCCCAGCTAGATAGGTCGCCAATCATTCCCCCAATAAAAATCATTATGAGCACATATGAAATTGGAACACCAGCTATGCCTGCTGCCATGACTGCAGCCCATAAAGGACCCATGCCTGGAAGAAAAATACCTACAATCATTGCGCATTCCAATATTGCAAAGCCAAAAATAATTAATAGATTTATTTCCATAAGTTTTATATTCTAAGTAGAAATCAAATGCTTAGATTTCTCAAGTTTATCACCCAATTATCCAGCTATGGCAACTGAAAAAAATACCCTCAAAATCTGTCTTTCTGCATTAGAAGATTTAAAAGCTCAAGATATTCGCAGTCTCGATATTAGCAAAACATCTAACTTTGCAGATTGGCTAATAGTTGCAACTGCTACTTCTAATACTCATGCTAAGGCTGTATCTGATAAGGTCATCGAAGCTATTAAAGAGAATAACCAATCCATTATGGGGATTGAGGGAAAAGAAAATGCTGAATGGGTTTTGATAGATGGAGGAGAGGTGGTCGTCAACATTATGCTGTCAGAAACCAGAGAATTCTATGACTTGGAAGGTTTATGGGGAGCATATTCTTAGAATATGCACTTTAGGATTATCTCCATCCATAATAAATCTCAAACCTGGGAAAAAGAAGCGCTCGCTCAATACGTAAAGCAATTAGGTCCCGCTCATTCAATCAATTTTATAGATATTGCTTGCAAGCATCCTCAAAATGCAACAACAGAACAAATTCAATTGAATGAGAGTAAGTCTATTCTCAATAAATTAAATTATGATGCTCTCACTATTGCTTGGGATGGGAGGAGAGGTAAAACAATATCATCAGAGGGCTTGGCTGAATTTTTTTCTAGTTCTGAGCTCATCACATCAAGTATGGATTTCATTATTGGTGGCTCACATGGGTTGGCAAAGGCATTATTGGATCAAGTAGATCATATTTTTTCTGCCTCAAGCCTCACTTTTCCTCATCGATTATTTAAAATAATCTTGGTCGAACAAATTTTTAGAGCAATAAAAATTTTAGAAAATCATCCTTACCATAAATAACCGTGCAGTTTGAAGAAAGGCAAAAAGAAAGAAATAGCTTCTCCAATAGGGCACTCGTTTCTTTTATTATTTTTACAGTTTTATTTCTTGCAGTCTTAGGTAGAATTTTTTATCTCCAAATTACTACCAACGAGACCTATCTAACAGCTGCAGAAAGCAATAGGACCTATACCGTTCCTGTACAAAGTCTTAGGGGCAAAATATTGGATAGAAACGGTAACGTGTTGGTTGGCAACAAAGCAACATTCGACCTGATTACAATCCCAGCAAAAATAGAAAATTTAGATGCATTCTTGGCAAACATTGCTGAATTTTTACCTATCTCAGATAAAGATCTAGAAACCTATAAAAAACTTTTTAATTCCAAGGCTATTTATAATAGAGAACTTGTCTTGCTTAAAGATCTAACCCAAGCACAAATTGCCTCATTTGAAGTACGTTCTTTTAGATTTCCAGGTGCCTTTGTTGGAAAAAGATACAGAAGAATAAGCGAGTATCCTGAGTTATTTTCTCATGCTCTCGGTTACACCAGCAGAGCCTCTGCCACTATTGCAAGTCTGCCAGGAATACCATCTAGGAATTGGAGAGATGCAGAATTTGTCTATGCCTCAGGTTTAATAAGTGGTCAGCTTGGGCTAGAAAAAATCTATGATGACAGTTTATCTGGAAGTTATGGAAAGAAAATATATGAAATTGATGCCAGGGGCAGACTTTATAATTTAATTAAATTTGAGGACGGTGCTCCAGGAGAGGACTTGTACACGTCTCTAGATCTTTTAGCTCAACAAGCTGCCCATGAAGCTATCGATGGCAAGAGGGGAGCAGTAGTTGCAATTCATCTTCCTACTGGGAGTCTAAATGTACTTTACAGTTCACCTAGTTTTTCTATTAATGATTTTGCAAACGGCATTGATCAACAATCTTTTGATGCAATTATTCAAGATACTAATAAACCTTTATTTAATAGAGCTTTGAAGGGCAGGTATCCTCCAGCTTCATCTATCAAGCCAGCCATAGCACTTTATGGATTAAATGCCAATCTAACTTCTTGGGAGAGAACTATAGAGGATCCCGGGTTTTTTATATTGCCCGAGGATGGAAGAGTTTACAGAGGCTGGAGAGAAGGAGGTCATGGGTCTGTTGATTTAACTAAAGCTATTGTTCAAAGTTCAAATACGTATTTTTTTGATTTAGCCTATCAATCTGATATTAATCAGCTAACAACTCATCTTGGAAATATGGGTTTTGGGAAGTCTTTGTGCATTGATTGTTTTGATGAAGATCCTGGGCTATTACCAACCCCTGAGTGGAAATATGCCCAATATAATCGAGGATGGTTTACTGGCGATACCGTCAATATGGGCGTTGGCCAAGGTTATATATTAGCCACTCCCATTCAATTAGCTTACTACGCATCTTTGCTTGCAAATAAAGGCACGGCTAGGCTTCCTCACTTTGGCTCTGAGCCATCTCCAGAAATTGCAGCAATTGAAACTTCAAATTTTAATTGGTCAAAATTACACAAAGCGCTTGAATTAGTTGTAGAGGGTCCATCGGGGACTGCAAGAAGGCTGAGTGAGCTCAAACCTTTTAAGGTTGCTGCCAAGACAGGAACTGCAGAACTTGTCAGTTTAGATTCTAAAGAAGCATATGCAGAGATAAGATCAGATGTTCTTCAAAGAGATCATGCCATCATCATTGCATTTGGCCCCATTCCAAATCCAGAATATGCTGTAAGCGTAGTAATTGAAAATGGTGAAAGTGGCGGTTTAGTTGCTGGTCCTGTTGCAGTTGAAGTGCTTAAAAAATTAATTGAGAAATGAAATTTAGAATTTACGGAGATTGGATAATCACATTATGCATCTTAATGTTAACCATATTTGGCTTGTTTTTTCTTTATAGTGCATCGGATGGAAATACAGACACTGTTATAAAACAGCTAGCATTTATTATTTTGGGCTTTATATTATTTTTCTTAATTGCTCAACTGGATCCTGAAAACTTTCGTCGTCTTGCCTATTTTTCTTTAGCCGCATCATTTTTGTTGATGCTTATTACAGCGTTGTTTGGGCCTGAAATTAATGGAGCGCAAAGATGGATTCGTATCGCGGGACTTTCGTTTCAATCTTCAGAATTGTTTAAGATTTCTTTGCCTTTGACCATGGCAACTTTCTTACAATTTAAAAAATTACCGATCAGCATGAAAGATACTTTCTTTTGTTTGTTTATTATTGGCATATCAGCTTTAACAGTTGTCATTCAGCCAGATTTAGGAACTTCCCTCTTGGTAGCACTTTCAGGATTATTCGTACTATTTTTGGCAGGATTAAGCTGGTCATTTATTGGAGTTACTTGCGGTTTATTAATAATCGCTTCTCCATTTATTTGGAATAATCTCTTGAGACCATTTCAAAAAGAAAGAATTTTAACTCTCTTTAACCCTGAGTCAGATCCCTTTGGATCAGGTTGGAATATTATTCAATCAAGAATAGCCATCGGAAGTGGAGGAATCTCTGGAAAGGGTTACGGAGAGGGTTCTCAAACTCATTTTAATTTTCTACCAGAAACTGAAACAGATTTTATTTTTGCTGTTGCCGCTGAGGAATTTGGCTTTATTGGAGTTCTGATAATTCTCAGTCTATTTCTTATACTAAGCTTGAGAACGCTTTATTTTGCCTTGAATGCAAGGGATAGGTTTTGTAGGTTGGTTGTTGGGGGGCTGTTGCTCACTTTTTTATTTAACTTATTGGTAAATATAAGCATGGTAATTGGGTTGATACCTGTAGTAGGCATGCCTCTTCCCTTCTTGAGCAAGGGAGGGTCTTCCATGATCACATTGTTTATATTATTTGGGATTATAATGTCTATTGGAACCCATAAAACCTTGATGCAAAGATAAGCCAGTGAAGAAAAAACAATTCCTTATCATTTTATATCTTCTCAGCATTCATCCTGTGTTTTCTCTTGAATTAGATAATCCTGAAATAGATGAATTTATAAATTACATGCACCAACAGCATGGTCTCGAGATTGATTATGTTACATCCGTTCTTAACGCTGCGGAGTACCAGCAATCAATTATTGATGCTATCTCATCTCCTGCTGAATTTACTTGGACTTGGGAAAAATACCGCAATTTATTTATTGAGGGAAGAAGAATTAATAATGGCAAGATCTTCTTAAATAAACATAAAGCAGTATTTGATAGAGCTGAATCAGAATACGGTGTTCCTAAAGAAGTAGTGGCAGCGATTCTTGGGGTAGAAACAAGATACGGCAAAATTATGGGCAAATATAAAGTTATTGATGCCCTGGCTACTCTGGGTTTTTACTATCCTAGAAGACAAAAATTTTTTCGCAGTGAATTAGAAGAATTCCTTCTTTTAGTAAATGAGAACGAATTAGCATTAAATGAGATCAAAGGCTCCTATGCAGGAGCAATGGGCTTTGGCCAATTTATTTCCAGCAGCTATAGAAATTTTGCGGTAGATTTTGATAATGACGGCAGAGCAGATTTACTTAATTCACCAGAGGATGCCATTGGCAGTATTGCAAACTACTTAGTTAAGAATGGCTGGGTGAGGGGCTTGCCTATTTTATGGAATATAGAAAATAATTTTCTTAATCAAGATGACATTGGTTTCAACAAAGTCGGAACAAAGCTTTCACGCAATACCCTGAGAAAACATATCTCAGAAACCCAAAATTTCTTGGGAAATAAATTTATGTTACTTGAATACGAAATCGATGGAGTGCAAAATTACTATGTTGGTTCAGAAAATTTTATTTCTATAACTACTTATAATCGAAGCCATTTTTATGCAAAGGTAGTTCAAGAACTTGCCACAAAATTAGGATACTCAGATGCTTAGACTCTCATTAACTGCTCTTTTACTTTTTACTAGTTTTTATTCAAATGCTCAAAACCTTCTTCCAAGGCCACCTCAAATAAATGTAACCAGTTATATTTTAGTAGAGCCTGTTACTGGAAAAGTTTTAGCTGAGTTCAATGCAGACGATCAGATAGAGCCAGCAAGTATGACCAAAGTAATGACCGGTTATATAGCAGCCGATCAATTACATCGCAATCTTGTTAGAGCAGACGATGAAGTACTAATTAGCACCAAGGCTTGGAAGATGGAAGGCTCTAGAATGTTTATTGAAGCTGGAAAGAGGGTAAGTTTTGAAGATCTTTTGAAGGGCGTTGTAATTCAATCTGGTAACGATGCTTCGGTTGCTATAGCAGAATATCTAGGAGGCACTGAAGAAGGATTTGTAGATATTATGAATGCTTATGCGCAAAGCCTAGGATTGAATAATACTCTTTTTGAAAACTCCACAGGTTTACCTTCCTCTAATCACTTTTCTTCTGCTAGAGATTTATCAATTATTTCAGCCAATTTAATTAATAATTTTCCTGAGCACTATGCTCTTTATAAAGAAAAGAGTTTTACTTTTAATGATATCAGGCAGCTAAATAGAAATAGGTTGCTTTGGCGAGATGATTCGGTAGACGGCATCAAAACTGGACACACAGAATCTGCTGGCTTTTGTTTAATAAGCTCGGCGGCAAGAGGATCCATGCGCTTGATTGCAGTGGTTGCAGGTGCCAACTCAGAAGATGAAAGGTTTAATGCGTCTCAAAGATTGCTTGAGTATGGATTTAGATTTTTTGTTACTCAAAACCTTCTTGAAAGCAATGAGGAAGTAAGGTCTGCTGATGTTTGGGGTGGTAAAAAGGATAATGTCTCTCTTGGTCTTGCAAAAGATTTAATTGTTACTGTGCCAAGAGCAGAACTTCCCAGTCTTAAGATTGATTATACTTTTAATAATAATATTGAAGCTCCAATTTCCAAGGGCGATATTTTAGGGAGTCTTTCAGTAAAATCAGGGGATACTGTGATTGCTAATGCCAATCTAGTTGCTTTGGAAGAAGTAGAGCCCAAAGGATTTTTTGGCAGACTTATCTCAAAAATCATTATGTGGTTTTTGAACCTTTTTAATCTGGGGTAGTGGAAAGCTTATTGGGCGTTTTTAATGGGGAGTTTCTTCCTGTTAATGACATCAAAATCTCACCAATGTCACGAGCTTATACCTTTGCTGATGCTGTCTATGAAGTTGTTCCTTACATCAAAGGAAAAGCTATTGCTCTTGATCTGCACTTAAATAGGCTTAGGAGAAGTTGTGAAGCCATCCAATTAAATGTGGATATCAGCATTGTTGAAAAAGAAATCCAAGAATTAGCTTACCAGGTTTTAATGAATGATAATGGTTATATTTATTATCAACTTTCCAGAGGAACTGATGCTGTTAGAAATCACCTTTATGCTAATGATCTCACTCCTGAGTCATTTGGCTATGCCACTCTAATAGGAAAGTCCAATAATCAGCAAATAGCAAAGATAGTGTCTGATATTCGCTGGGGAAGGTGCGATATTAAATCCACTGCTTTGCTTGCAAATGTAATGCTTATGAACCAAGCAAGTATAGAAGGCTGCAATGAAATCATAATGCATAGAGATGGTTATATTACCGAGGCAGGATCCAGTAATATCTTTATTGTAAAAGATACCAAAATTCTCACTCCGCCAAAAGATTCTCGTATCCTTGCAGGCATAACCAGAGAGTTGTTATTACAGAACTTTTCGCAGTCTTTTAATATTTTAGAAGAGCCTTGTCATTTAGATCTTTTGACTGAAGCGGATGTTGTTTTCTTAACAAGTTCTACCAAAGGCATGCTCGTAATAGATGAAATTCAAAACAATGCTTACAGCTTTAATCAAAATAATGACCTATTTACTCAGCTAAGGGCAGCATTTAATAATTTTTTAGAGACAGCTTTCTAATTCTAAAAATATATCTTCAATAGCAATCCAATTATTCTTTTGTGACGCCCCTTTATTGGCTTTATCAACTATATGGGTTCTATCCAAGAAAGAATTAATTTTCTCTTGAGAAATATTTGCAAACAAAGCTCGATAAAGAGGTAATTTATTTGACCAAATTTTTAATTTTGCAATCTCTTTATTTAGATTTTTAGGATTCCCTTTAATTATTGAGCCCACTATAAATACTCTGTTTGCAATCCAGGTAATTGGAATAATTTCTTCAGGATGAAGGTTTTTTAACTTAGATAAATGTAAGAAAAGTTTTTTAAAATCCTGAGCCAATATAAGATCCTCGATAGCAAAAATGTCTATGTTGGAGCTGAAGTTTGTTTCTATTTCTTGATTGCTGCTATTGAGCTTGAGTAATTTAAGGATTTGAACTGCATTATCTTCGCTTTGGAGATTCCCTTCGTGATTCATAAAAATTTCTTTGCCATGGGTTGCCAATAATTCTTTTTCTAGGAAAGAAAGTTTCTTTTTTAATCTGATCTTTTCTTCATAAGTATTCAGCTTTCCACAATTGATCTTCAAAAGGTATGGCTGCTTTAGCCAAGATTTGTTCTTCGGAAGTGATGCAGCGGTTTCTAGAATGATGCGGGCATTGTTGAAGCTAGCCTCGGTAAGACTATCTAAAAATGAATTTAATGTTTCTGGAAACCTGCCTTCTAGATGTTGGATGATAAGAAGAATTTTATCTCCAAATAAAGAGCCACCAGATGAAGAGCTGATGAACTCCTCAAGCCTATCGAACTCCTCATTTTGAACAACATTAATTTTAAAATCTGCCAACTCATTAATTTCTTGTTTAAGTAAATCTTTTATTTCATTTCTTAGCTGGATTTCAGTTCCATGCAACACAAAGAGATGCTTTCCTATTGCTTGTTCAGGAGTAAATTTTTGATAGTTAATATCCAATTTATTTGCTTACTAAATTAAGATAAATTTTATCTAAGATTTCACGGTGCATTAAATCTTCGAAATCTCTTTCCAGCTGAGTATTTGCAACTGGATTGAATTGTGAAATAGGAATGCTCCTTTGAGAAATTACATTAAAGGATTTTAGTACCTCATTCTCTCTATTTTTTAAAATCACTGATGCTTCAATTTTTATGTATGCCTGATTAGGCTTTACTGAATTACTAGAATACGAAAAATTTTTAGGTTTATCTTGAATACTTATTTGCAGAATATTTTCGCTGGTAGGAGAAACTACAAAAAGTCTTTTTAAATATTGAGAGTTTTGTATGGAAATGTCTTTAGAAAATTCAATTTTCTGCACGGGTATTCTAGATAAATCGGTATGCTGGAAGTTTGCACACGAACAAATAACTACAAAAGTAATAAAAAGAAGTAGATTACTGCGCAACATCAAAGAGATCCTTAAATCCAGAAGGGTCATGCCTCCCCACAGGTAGATTCTCTAGAGTACCAAAACCAGAATTTTCACCAAGTCTCGCTTTAGCAATTTGATGGACATGAAAGAAGGTAAAATCTTCAGGATTAATAGATTCTAGATCCCAGACCTCATACCCAAAAGCTTCTTCGCCTTTCCAGATTCCATGGCCCCACTCAGGATGTTGATAGCCAATTCCTTTGCAATAAAATTTAGGACCAAGAGTCTCTAGCTCAATACAAACTTCGCTTCCATTCTTGTCTTTTCCTAGGATCTTAGCTGCTTTCGACCATCTAGTTCCTTTTTGCCAAGTGACATGATGGGAAACATCATGAAGATCTTCAGATATAGCATCCTTGTCTTCAAAAGAGGAGTTGGAAAATAACGAAGTTTTGTGAGCAGAAATTTGAGTAGGTATACCATCTCGATCTTGAAAGGTTCCAAATAAAGTTGCAAAAGAGTCAAAATGAATGGGTGCCCAACACCAATACACTCCTGGCTCGTGATAAGAAGAAGGTGGTGCACCCATTTCTGGCTCTCCAACAGGTCTAACTCCCCATGATTTATCTCTTGTCCCGAATATTTCATTGAGATTCAAAGCATGGCCATCTATGCTGACATTGCCTGTCCATCTTCCCAGTTGAGTGAATCTGTGAGTATTTAAAATGATTCTGTTATCTTGCTTAAGGATTGATTGAGGTTCTAGTAGCGAGGCTGATCTTGCTGAAAAAGTTAGGTCGCAGCTTATAGGGTGATCATTATTTGCAATAGTGAACTGTATGCTTCTCATTGGCTCTTTAACACTTAATTCAAGCGGTCCAATCTTCATAGGCATTCTTTGAGGATTAATGCGTGAGCTAGCATGAAAGGAATGTTGCTTGCCATCTACAGAAATACTGAAATGGGCATCCATGATTTGTCTATTTGGATAAAAACCAAAGCCAATTCCAAACATAAGCTTTTGTTCTGGGCAAAATCCATTGAACCAGTAGCGCTCATAAAAATTTCTCTCTGGGCTAACAGGATTTAAGATTGGCTCGCTAGTCTGGTGAATAGGGTAGTCATCAAAAGGACTTAGAATTTGCATAGATTATTTCACAACCAAGTTAATTAATTTATTTTCTATATAGATTACTTTAACAAGATTTTTTGAATCAACAAATTTTGCTACGTTCTCATGCTTCAAGGCGAGTGGTTCTATATCTTGTTGCTTTAAGCCCGTCTTGCAAATCATTTTCCCTCTCACTTTTCCATTTACCTGGATAACAACTTCTGCCTCATCAAGGGTTAATAGGCTCTTTTTTAATTCAGGCCATGAGAGGTTAAGCTTTTCATACTCTTTATCTTCAAATTTGCTCAATAATTCTAAAGTTACGTGAGGAATAAAAGGATGCAGCATTAACAATACATATCTTATGAGCTCTTGAAATACAAATTGCTCATCTTCAGATGCATCCGGTGATTTAAAATTTTCTGGTATTGCATTGATTAATTCCATGATTGCAGCAATTGGTGTGTTGTAGGAGCCTCGCTCGCTTAAATCATGGGTTACTTTTTCAAGTGTTTTGTGGGTTTTATAGCGGAGCTCTTTTGCTTCTTTTTCAAGTTGTTTGGGCTCAGAAATATCTTTAGATTTTACTGAGACAATAAGATTCCACAGTCTTTTAATAAATCTTGCTGCACCTTCAATGGAGCTATCTGACCATTCTAAAGATTGTTCAGCAGGAGCTGCAAACATTGTATATAACCTAATAGTGTCGGCTCCATATTGTTGCATTAACTCTTCAGGATCAACTCCATTAAGTTTAGATTTGCTCATTTTGGACATACCATCTTTGACTACTGGATACCCATCTTTTGTAATAGGTCCATTGTCAGATTCTGAAATGTCAGATTTATTTACCCAAACCGGATTGCCATCATCATTTAAGTAGTAATAGGCATCTGCTAAAACCATTCCCTGTGTTAGGAGTTTTGTGAAAGGCTCACTGTTTTCAATTAACCCAGCTTCCCGTAGTAACTTATTAAAAAATCTTGCATAAAGTAAGTGCAAAATAGCATGCTCTATACCTCCAATGTATTGATCTACTGGAAGCCAATATTTAGATTCTTCAGAGAGCATGGCATCTTCACTTGGTCCTGCAAACCTTGCAAAGTACCAAGAACTTTCAAAGAAAGTATCAAAGGTATCTGTTTCACGTTCGGCTGGTTTGCTGCATTTTGGGCAAGTGGTTTCCTTCCAATCAGGAAAGCTATTCAAGTTAAGTCCCCGAGTGCTAATATTTTCAATTTTTGGAAGCTCTACAGGAAGATCAGATTCTGGAACCGTTACAATTCCACAGTCCTCACAATGGATCACTGGAATAGGGCATCCCCAATATCTCTGTCTTGAAATACCCCAATCTCTAAGTTTGAAGTTTGTTTCTACTTTGCCATTAGCATTTGCGTTTAAAATTTTACTAATTTCATCAAAGGCATTTTCAAAGTCTAATCCATCAAATTTTTCACTGTTTATCAGAACCCCTTTTTCTTCAAATGCCGAACGTGAGATATCAATATCTTTAGATTCATCAGCAATAACTTGAGTAATTTTTAGGTTATATTTTGAAGCAAATTCCCAGTCTCTTTGATCGTGTCCTGGGACACACATAACTGCTCCTTCACCGTAATCCATCAAAATAAAGTTAGCTATCCATATGGGTAAAAGTTCTTTAGTGATAGGGTGGATAGCTCTTAACCCGGTATCAATCCCTTCTTTTTCTAGCTTTGCCAAAGAGGCAGCAGTCTTATCAAGGTTTTTTTGTGAGTCTATAAATGCAGCAATTGCAGGATTCTCTTTTGCTAGCTTCAGAGAAATTGGATGCTCGGGAGCCAGTGCACAATAGGTTGCTCCAAAGATAGTATCCGGTCGGGTGGTAAATACTCTAAAGCTTTCTTTATGCTCAGATATATTGAAATCAAAAGAGACCCCATTAGATTTGCCAATCCAATTTTCCTGCATTAGTTTTACTTGTGATGGCCAATGAGTTAAATCATCAAGGCTATCAAGTAAGTCATTGCAGTAATCCGTTATTTTAAGAAAGTATTGATCGATTTTTCTTTTTTCAACAACGGCTCCTGATCTCCAGCCTTTACCATCTATTACTTGTTCATTTGCAAGCACGGTCTCATCTACAGGATCCCAATTTACTTCTGATTCTTTTCTATAAACCAAACCCTTTTCAAAAAGCTGTGTAAAAAACCATTGCTCCCATTTAAAATAATTTGGATCAGAGGTATTTATCTCTCTATCCCAATCATAACCAAAGCCAAGTTTTTTGAATTGGTCCTTCATGTGGGAAATATTTTTTTCTGTCCACACATTAGGGGCGACATTATTTTCTATGGCAGCATTCTCTGCTGGTAGTCCAAATGCATCCCATCCCATAGGTTGAAGGACATTAAAACCATGCATGCGCTTAAATCTAGATAAGACATCCCCAATCGTGTAATTTCTTACATGCCCCATATGTAATTTCCCGGAAGGATAGGGAAACATAGAAAGGCAGTAATATTTAGGCGAGCTATTGGGTTGAACTATATTAATCTGACTTTGCTCCCAAAAAGCTTGCGAGGATTTTTCTATTTCTTGAGGGTTGTATTCCTCAGTCATTGTTAAACTGCTTCATGAAGATATTTTCAAGATAATTGATGTCATGTTGGTTGTTGCAAAATACTTCATCTTCCATCAACAATAAATGCAGAGAATGATTGGTTTTTATCCCCTCTACAAAAAATTCATCGAGTGCATTTTTCATCCGTTTTATACATGAAGACCTTTTATTAGTAGCTGTAATTATTTTTGCTAACAGAGAATCATAGTAGGGCGGGACTTTGTATCCAGAATAGATATGAGAATCAAAACGCACACCAAAGCCCCCCGGAGGATGCATCTTTGTTATTAATCCAGGAGAGGGAACGAATGTAAAAGGATCTTCTGCATTAATTCTACATTCCATAGCATGACCCTTGAACGTTATGTTTGTTTGGTTCAATGTTATATCTAAATTGAGGGCTACTTTTAGTTGGGCTTTTACAAGGTCAAACATGGTTATCATCTCTGTAACCGGATGCTCTACTTGAATCCTTGTATTCATCTCAATAAAGAAGAACTCTTTATCTTTATAAAGAAACTCTATTGTACCAGCTCCCTCATATTTTAATTTTTTGCATAATTTCACGCAGGCATTTAAGACTAAATCAAGCGCATTTTCATCGATATCAATCGCTGGTGCTTCCTCAATGATTTTTTGATGACGTCGTTGTAGACTGCAGTCTCTTGTACCTAAATGAATTGCTTCTCCTTTTCCATCTCCAAATACTTGGACTTCTATGTGTCTAGGATTTTCGATATATTTTTCTAAATACAGTGTGTCATTTCCAAATGCATTCATTGCCTCTTGTTTTGTAATATTTATTCCATCAATAAATTCCTTAAAATTACGGGCAACTCTCATACCTCTGCCACCACCTCCAGCAGTTGCTTTTATCATGATGGGGAAGCCAATCTTATTAGTAATTTTTAATAAATCTTCTTCGCTATCAGGTAGCGCATCTTTATAACCAGGAACAGTTGGAATTCCAGAATCTTCAGCAATAGTCTTAGCAGTGATTTTATCACCCATTTGTTTAATAACTTTCGAAGATGGACCAATGAATTTAAACCCACTTACCTCACACTGTTCTGCAAATTCATAATCTTCTGCTAAGAATCCATAACCCGGATAGATAGCATCGGTGTTAGTTACTTCAGCAGCCGATAAGATAGAGGGCACATTCAGATAGCTTTCTAGCGGGCTAGCAGGACCAATACAAACAGTTTCATCAGCAAACCGAAGGTGTTTTAGATCCACGTCGCCATCAGAGTGAACAGCTACTGTTTTTAAACCTAGCTCTTTACAGGCTCTTAAAGCACGAAGTGCAATTTCGCCTCTATTGGCAATCAAGACTTTATGCGACATTAATCAATAACTATTAAGATTTGGCCAAATTCTACCGGTGCTGCATCGTCAACTTCAATAGATTTAACGGTGCCTGAGAAATCAGATTTAATTTCATTCATCATTTTCATGGCTTCAACAATGCAAACAACATCGCCAGCTTTTACTTTATCCCCGATTTCAACAAATGCTGGTTTGTTGGGAGCCGGCTTCCTGTAGAAGGTTCCCACAATTGGAGAGATAATATTGTTCCCTGATATAGATTGAGGCATTTCCTCAGCGGCTTCTGCAGCAGGAGAAGGATTAGCTTGTGTTGATGCTTGAACTGGAGCCTGAACTTGATAGTGCTCAATACTTCCTCCTCTAGCAATTCTTACCGACTCTTCACCTTCTTTAACTTCAATTTCTCTTAAATCAGACTCTTGAAGCATTTCAATTAGTTTTTTTATTTTTCTTATATCCATTTCTTATCCTTTAATTCCATCTCTTATTGCCAATTCATAACCATGCGATCCACAACCACTAATTACGCCAACTGCAATGTCAGAAAAATAAGATTTTTTTCTAAAATCTTCACGAGCAAAGACATTTGAAATATGTACTTCGTAAAAGGGAATAGCAACCGCAAGCATAGCATCTCTGATGGCAATGCTAGTGTGAGTAAATGCTCCAGGATTAAAAATAATTACATTAAACTCTCCCAGAGCTGATTGAACTTTATTTACAATTTCATGTTCAGCGTTGCTTTGAAAGAATTCATAATCAAAATCAAGCTCATTAGAAAGTTTTTGTATATTTGCTTCAATATCTTGTAGACTTTCTTTGCCATAAACACCTGGCTCTCTTACGCCTAGCATGTTTAGATTAGGACCATTTAATATTAAAATTTTCATTTCGAGGATTTTATCTGCTTTTTAGAAGAATTTAAACGAATTTAGGTGATTTCTTTTGAAATGATTGGATAACAATAAGTATCTTTCTTGCATCCCTGATAGTTAATTGTAAGTTTCTTGTTTTCATCGGTATTTTTAACTGGCAAATCAATTCTTAAATAATCCTTTGCTACACTTGTTTTGCCAAAAAATAAATCATCAATAACTAAGACATCGCCCTTTGTGATCTCGAACTCTATCTTCTCTTGTTGTTCATTTAGTACTTCAATGCTGTTTATATATAGAAAGTGATTTGCAGCAATTTCCCAAGAAATTTCAACCAGACTGTCTTGATGAAAAAAACTTACTTTAAATGCTTCATCCTCTTTAAGAGGGCTATAATTATTGTCACCAAATATAGATGCATTACCAATATTTGACACAAGGCATATATAAGCGATGACCAAGCTTTTTATGTTGAACTGCTTTGAAAAGTAAATCACGTAAGAAGTTTACATGAATAAGCAAAGGCGGACGATACTCAGTGATTAATACTCTTTATACAATATTCTGCAAAACTCCAAACTGGCTGCTAAAGCTTTTTGTGTTTAAAAAACCTTCACTCATAAACGGACAAGTTTTGGATTTAAAATCTTCTATCATCATTAACTTCATTACAAAACAACTCCCAATGCTAAGCGAGGATACAAATATTGATAGCGCCAGGATTCAAAGGGAAGCTATTAAATTACAGTTATCAAATAAACCAATATGTACAGTAAATTTTAAAGATGAATTTTTGGCTACTTCAGAGTCTGAGGTTTTATTACGAGAATATGTTCCTGATAATCTTGAGTACCAAAAATGCATGCTCTTCTTTCATGGAGGCGGTCATGTATTTGGAGGTAAAGAAACGCATCATGATTTTTTAATGTATTTTGCTTCGCTGTTAAAAATTAAGGTCTATGCCCTTGATTATAGACTCGCACCTGAATTCCCATTTCCTGCGGATATTGAGGATGCAGAAATGGCCCTGAACTATTTGCACACAGAAAAATCAATTCCAGTTGAAGATTTAGTTTTATGCGGTGATA
The DNA here is from genome assembly GCA_008080945.1 of Gammaproteobacteria bacterium. GTDB lineage: Bacteria > Pseudomonadota > Gammaproteobacteria > Magnimaribacterales > D2472 > VMDH01. The sequence continues at coordinate 36,239 of VMDH01000027.1, forward strand.
GTGCTGGTGCAGGCGTGTCGGCAGGATTGACCGCGAGTTTAATTCTTAATAACAAACCCTATCCAAGCCTTCAGTGCTTAATTTATCCAATGCTTGATCCAAGCTGCTCAAGTAAGACAATGCAAGATTATGCCGAAGGATACTATCTTACAGAGAAATCGATGAAATTCTTTTGGGATAAATATTCTTCAAAAAGAGAAGATCACCAAGATCCTCGGTTCAATTTAATGCTCAGCGCCAAAGCTTTGGATAGCTATCCAAAGACACATATTGTAACTGCAGGATTTGATCCGCTTTGTGGCGAAGCAGAAGACTTTGCACTAGGTTTGTATAATAAAGGATTTGATATTACTCAATCCCATTATCCCAATATGTTCCATGCTTTTATCAATTTTAATAAAATCCCTGCATGTGATATTGCATTAAAAGATTTAGCTGCATCCATTAGAGGTTGGTATGAGTAATTTACTTTCGATAAAAGATTTAACCATTCAATTCAAAACCAAGGAAGGCTTATTTACAGCTGTTGATAATATTTCTTTTGATTTGGAGGAAAATCAGATCTTAGGATTAGTGGGAGAATCGGGTTCAGGTAAATCAGTAACAGCCATGTCCATTTGCCAACTCCTTCCAAAACATAGCACTACTATTTCAACATGCTCTTCTATCGAATTTAACGGCAGAAATTTGCTAGAACTAAGCTCTGCATCCATGCAGAAGATCAGAGGGAATGAGATTTGCATGATTTTCCAGGAGCCCATGACCTCTTTAAATCCCTTTCATAAAGTTGGAGATCAGATTGCAGAAGCTATTTTGATTCATCAAGATCTCTCAAAAAAAGAAGCAAAAGATGAAGCCTTGCGCTTATTAAGGCTGGTTGAGATTCCTTCCGCAGAAGATAAATATCTTTCTTATCCTTTTGAACTATCTGGCGGGCAGCGTCAGAGGGTTATGATTGCTATGGCATTAGCTAACAAGCCTAAACTCTTAATTGCAGATGAACCTACGACAGCATTAGATGTGACAATTCAAGCACAAATTTTAGATTTAATGAGCAGGTTGAAAGATGAAGTAAATGCATCCATTTTATTTATTACACATGATCTTGGATTGGTAAGGAAATTTAGTAATAAATTAGTTGTCATGCAAAATGGCAAGATTGTTGAGCAAGGTCTCACTGAAAATATCTTTGAGAATCCCCAACATGCTTATACTCTCAAGTTAATCAATTCAGAGCCATCACCCAAAGTTAAATCAATAGAGAGTGCTCAGCCTTTGTTGGAGGTTTCTAATCTAAGCGTTCATTATGATGTGCCTGGTAAATCATTTTTTAGCAAAGACAAATTTATTGCAGTAAATAATGTTTCTTTTAAGTTAGAAGCAAAGAAAACCATTGGTGTGGTTGGAGAGTCTGGTTCTGGCAAATCAACTCTTGGTAAGGCAATTGTGAATCTATTACCATATAGTGGTGAGATCCTCTACCAAGGGCAAGATATTAGTTCCTTGAGTCCAAAAGAATTTAAGAAGCTTCGAAAAGATATTCAGATTATATTTCAAGATCCATTTGGCTCGTTATCTCCCAGGATGACTGTTGGAGAAATTATTAAAGAGGGGATTAATATCCATTATCAAAATACTAAAGCAGAAAATAATGAGTTGGTAGATCATGCCATGGAAAAGGTTAGCCTTAATCCTAGGGATAAAAATAAATATCCCCACGAATTCTCAGGAGGTCAAAGACAGAGAATTGCAATAGCCCGATCCATAATTTTGCAACCAAAATTATTAGTACTTGATGAGCCAACCTCTGCCTTAGATAGATCTATCCAAATTCAAGTATTGGATTTATTAAAGGACTTACAAACCGAGCTTGGGTTAACATATATTTTTATCAGTCATGATCTCAGAGTTATCAGATCTATTTCTGATGAAATTATTGTCATGAAAGATGGAAATATAATTGAGGCAGGTGATGCTCGTGATGTGTTTGAATCTCCTCAAAAACAATATACACAAGATCTAATGCAGGCCGCAGTTAGGTATTCAACTATTTAAAATGAGCAATAGGAAGTTTTCTAGTAAATTGGTCGATGGGCCTCATCAGGCAGCCTCCCGATCTATGCTTAGAGGGGTTGGGCTAACCGATGAAGATTTTAAAAAACCCCTAGTAGGCATTGCTTCTATGGGCGCACAAGTTACACCATGCAATATGCATATTAATGGCCTTGCTGACATTGTTAATAAATCATTAGTCAAAGAAAATCTCAAAGGAATGCTGTTCAACACTATTACTGTCTCAGATGGAATTTCAATGGGTACTACCGGAATGAAATACTCTCTTGTATCTCGAGAAGTCATTGCCGATTCCATTGAGACTGTTGTTGGTTGCCTGGGGTACGACGGAGTAATCACGATTGGTGGATGTGATAAGAATATGCCTGGTGCAATTATTGCCTTAGCAAGACTGAACCGTCCTGGTATCTTCATATATGGTGGATCCATTAGACCCAGTGAGCAAAATACAGATTACGTTACCGTATGCGAAAAAACTGGTGAATTTGCCAAAGGTAGTATTTCAGAGGAAGAGCTTATTGCTATAGAAAAGATTTCGGTCAAAGGGCCAGGCTCTTGTGGTGGAATGTATACAGCAAATACCATGGCTTCTGCGATCGAAGCCATGGGCATGTCACTTCCGGGTAGTAGCAGCCAGGATGCATTATCAGATGATAAAAAATATGACTGTGAGAAAGCAGCTAATGCTATTAAAAATTTAATAGAAATGGATCTGAAACCTCGAGATATCATGACTAAAGAAGCCTTTGAAAATGCTATAACCACTGTCATAGCGTTGGGTGGCTCAACAAACGCAGTGTTGCATTTAATCGCCATGGCTAAGGCAGCAAGTGTTGAGCTAAGTCTGGATGATTTTTCTCGAATAGGTGCCAACGTTCCAGTCATTGCTGACATTAAACCTTTTGGCAAGCATTATATGTCTGAGCTAAATCAAAGAGGGGGCATCCAGCCTTTAATGAAGTTGCTCTTAGATAAGGGAATGCTTCATGGAGATTGCCTTACTGTCACTGGTAAAACTCTTTCACAAAATTTACATGCTGTTGATAAGCAAGATCAGCAGCCTCTCATTAGAAGTTTTGATAATCCCATCAAAAGCAGCAGTCATTTGCGAATACTTTATGGCAACTTGGCACCTGAAGGTGCAGTAGCAAAAATTACGGGTGCAGAAGGAACAAAGTTCAAAGGTAAAGCTAGAGTTTTTAATTCTGAAGAAGAGGGAAATGCTGCGATTCTTAATAAGACTATTGAAGCAGGGGATGTAGTTGTTATCAGATATGAGGGGCCAAAAGGTGGACCAGGTATGAGAGAGATGCTGAAACCAACCTCAGCAATTATGGGGCAGGGTCTTGGAGATAAAGTTGCCTTCATTACAGATGGAAGATTTTCTGGAGGAACTCATGGTTTTGTAGTTGGCCATATCTCCCCTGAAGCTGAGGATGGAGGACCAATTGCATTAATCGAAGATGGAGATAGTATTGAAATTGATGCAGAATCCAATACCATCAACATCCTAATTGATGAAATAACAATGAAACAAAGAAAAGATAATTGGATTAGACCTAATAAAGAGGAGCCAACCGGTGTGCTAGCAAAATATAAGAAATTAGTAACATCTGCCTCATTGGGCGCAACCACAGACTGATATGGCATCAAACAGGACATTCCCAAATACAAGAATGAGAAGGTTGAGACAGTCAAAATCTGTCATCAATCTTGTCCAAGAATCGCATCTATCAACCAATGATTTAATCCAACCTTTATTTTTAGCAGATCAAAAGGATGAGGCTATCGAGATTCCATCATTGCCTTCAGTCTATCGTTTTAATGAGACCGGATTGATGAAGGAAATTGAAAATTTATTAAAGCATGGTATTAATGCTGTTGCCTTATTTCCGTCAATTGAAACGGGGTTAAAAGACTCTAAGGGAAGTTATGCTTTTAGCGAAGAGAATTTTCTTTACAAATCTTTAATGAAAATCAAACAGGAATTTCCTGATTTAGTAACTATTGCTGATGTTGCTTTAGATCCTTATACAGATCATGGTCATGATGGGTTGCTTAAAGATGGAAAAGTGCTGAATGATGAAACGATTGAGGCTCTTATTACCCAATCCCTTTGTTTGACTGAGGCAGGAGCTACTGTACTTGCACCATCTGACATGATGGATGGAAGAATAGGCGCTATAAGACAGGCGTTAGAAAGCAATAATTTTAAAGAGACACTTATATTGTCATATGCTGCAAAATTCTGCTCTAAATTTTATGGTCCTTTTAGGGATGCAGTGGGCTCTAAATCTCAATTAGGCAATCAAGATAAATCATCTTATCAAATCAATCCGGCCAATCTTAACGAAGCCTTAGAGGAAGTAGCCTTGGATATCAACGAGGGCGCAGATATGGTCATGGTGAAACCTGGGATGCCTTACTTGGATGTGGTTTCAAAGGTCAAAGATACTTTTAAAGTTCCTACCTTTGTTTATCAAGTGAGTGGAGAGTATGCCATGCTCATAGCAGCTATACAGAAGGGCTGGCTTCCCAATGAGGTTATGCTAGAATCTCTTCAAAGTTTTAAACGCGCTGGTGCAGATGCAATTCTGTCATACGCATCCAAATCAATAGCACAGGAGTTATTACATGAGTAAAGTCATTGAAGTTGATCAGAATAATTTTGAAACCGAGGTCATCCAAAGCGAAGTTCCTGTCCTAGTGGATTTTTGGGCTACCTGGTGTGGTCCCTGCAAACAAGTGGCGCCAGTAGTTGAAGATATTGCAAATGAAAAAGACGGTGCTATTAAAGTTTGTAAGATTGATGTAGATCAAAATCGAGATATCGCTGTGCAATATGGAGTAAGATCTATACCAACACTAGCTATATTTAAGGCTGGGGAAGTTGCTGGAATTCAAATCGGAGCATTAGATAAATCTCAGCTTACTGCTTTTGTTGACAGCGAAATTTAGCTTTACATTAGGCTTATAAAGACATTATCATAGTTACGTCTCTTTCTAAGAGCGTTCAATAAATTACAAAAAAATTTCCAGGGGTTTAAATAAATGGATCTATTTGAGATGAAAACCACAAGCATTAATGAGCTTGTAGATATGGCTACATCAATGGGTATTGAGGATGTCGGACGCCTCAAAAAGCAAGATATTATTTTCAGAATCGTAAAACAAAAGGCATCTGAAGGTGAGGATGTATTTGGAGGAGGTGTCCTAGAAATTTTAAATGATGGCTTTGGTTTTTTGAGATCTCCGGAAGGCTCATACTGCGCTGGACCAGACGATATTTATGTTTCTCCAAGCCAAGTGAGAAAGTTTGGTCTCAGAAAGGGAGATCATGTAACTGGAAAGATTAGGCCTCCTAAACAAGAAAAGGAAAGATATTTTGCGCTTTTAGAAGTTGATGCCATCAACGGCGAGACCCCAGAGCAAGCTAAAAATAAAATTCTTTTCGAAAATTTAACTCCTCTTTTCCCGAATAAACGTTTGGTTCTTGAACAAGGCTCAGGCTCAAACGAGGATTTATCTTCAAGGATTATTGATCTAACCGCACCTATTGGAAAAGGACAGAGAGGGTTGATTGTTTCACCTCCAAAAGCAGGTAAAACACTTATGCTTCAAAGCATTGCTCACTCTATTACTAAAAATAATCCTGAGGCAGAACTTATTGTCTTATTAATTGATGAGAGACCCGAGGAGGTTACTGACATGATGAGAACTGTCAGAGGAGAAGTTGTTGCTAGTACCTTTGATGAGCCTCCTTCTAGACATGTTCAGGTCGCAGACATGGTTATAGAAAAGGCAAAAAGAATGGTAGAGCACAAAAAGGATGTTGTTATTTTGCTCGACTCAATTACTCGTCTAGGAAGAGCTTACAATGCAGTGGCCCCAGCTTCAGGAAAAATATTATCTGGAGGAGTTGACTCTAATGCTCTTGAAAGACCAAAGAGATTCTTTGGTGCTGCTAGAAATCTTGAAGAGGGCGGAAGTCTTACAATTCTGGCTACAGCTTTAATAGATACAGGTTCAAAAATGGATGAAGTTATTTATGAAGAGTTTAAAGGTACTGGAAATATGGAAATCCATTTAGAAAGGAAAATTGCTGAAAAAAGAATCTATCCTGCAATTAATATTAGGAGATCAGGTACTAGAAGAGACGATCTTTTAACTACAGATGAAGAGCTTCAAAGAATGCTTATTTTGAGAAAAATCCTAGATGAAATGGAAGATACGCAAGCAATTGAATTCCTAATTGAAAGGCTTAAGTCAACCAAGACCAACGATGAGTTTTTTGCTGCCATGAAGGGTGGCGGTAACGGAAAAAAATAAGTTACTGGGTTTCATTTAGCATGTCTTCATATGTTGGAGATTTTGCTACGAGAGTTTTTCCGCATTTTTTTGAATCTACATAATCTGCAATTCGTTGAGAAGCACAAATCCAAACAAAGTTTCTATCATTTAGATTTTCAAAATTCTGTTCAATTAATTTGAAAGTAGCCAAATTAAAAATTAAGAGCACGCTATTTTTCGGCAAACTTTTAAGTTTACCGATGTTGTACTCAAGAGGATTCATATTGTATGCCTCTAGTTTGGGAAGAATCTTATTAAAATGGCGCTCCAATAAGTTTTCATTATTAGTCCCGCAAACAAGCAAAATATTTTTCATCCCGTGTTTTGTAAGCAATTCAAACATTCCTTTTGAATTAAACTCTTCGGGCATAAATGCTTCCAAACCATGTTCTTTTAGCTCATTCTTTGTTGCAGGCCCAATGGCAAATATTGAAGACTTTATATCAGCAATTTCCATAAAGTCTTGAATCTTTCTGAGACCATATTTACAAGCCGAGCTGCTCGTAAAGACAATACCATCGAATGATTCAATCTTAGTTAAATGTTCTATCTCCTCCTGAGAGAGTGCTTCCCTAATACTAATTTCTGTTAATGGGATATTCGTAAGCTCAATTTGATTTGATTGAGCAAAATAATTTAAGTCACGCGACAATTTTTCTGGTCTGGTATTAACGATCATAGATTATTTTTTGTTTACCAGTTGCATAAAGCATATCAATTTCTTTTTCTAACCAGTTCTCAAAATCTGAGGTAGACAGCTTAATGGAATTTGAGACTTCTTGAGATCCATCTAAGCTTAATAATTGATAGGAAAATAAGACTTGATCATGTTCAATTTTACAATAGCACCCAATTGGAGAATTACAGTCTCCCTGCATACTTGCAACAAATCTTCTTTCGATTTTTGTTTCTTCAAATGTATCTTTACAGTTAATGCTGCTCAAAATTTCTTCTACATCATAGGTAAAATTTGATTTAAGCACTTCAATTCCTATAGCTCCTTGGCTTGCAGAAGGCAGCATTTCAGAAACTTCTAAAAGATGGCCTGTATGTTGTATGCCCAGTCTCTTAATTGCAGCGCTTGCAATCATAATTCCATCTAGCGACTGTTTGGATATAGCCTCAATTCTAGTATTAATATTCCCTCTAATTGGGGCTATTGTATGGGCAGGGTTTTTATTTAGTAGTTGCGCTTTTCTTCTTGGGGAAGACGACCCTATTGTCATAGCTTTGTCATTGAGTGACGCTCCTTCCTTTGATAGAAAAACTTCTCTAGGATCTTCTCTTTTAAGGGTAGCTGCTATAACAAATTCATCGCTTAGTTCAGCTGGAACATCCTTCAGGCTATGCACAGCAATATCCGCTTGTTCAGTTTTTAAGGCATTTTCTAAACTGCCAATAAATAATCCTTTGCCACCATGGTCTTCTAAAGGCCCTTTAACCTCGTCTCCCTCTGAAGTCATTGGAACTAATATGCAATGAATGTCTTTTGAGTTGCTTTCAATCAATTCTTTAACTAAGTTAGCCTGATATAGAGCAAGCGGAGATCTTCGGGTCGCAATTTTCATTTATTTAGTTCTAGTAAGTAACTATACACTTGTCCTGTTTTTTGATGCTTAATGAGACAAAATGGGGATATTTCTTCATCACTCAATTTCTTGTCATGTTCGTAGTAGATGAGCCCATTTTCACTCAGCAGTTTTTGTTTCTCTATAAGGGATAATGCTTCCTTATTAAGGTTTGTATCAAAAGGGGCATCAAGAAAAATAATGTCATATTTCTCTCTATTGCTTTTAAGATACTTCAAGCTATCCATAGCCACTATTTGAGTTTTCTTGTCTAAATCAAGTTGCTTGATTAGGGCATTAATAGCTTGTAACAAATGCTTATCTCTATCAACAAAAATTATTTCTTTAGCGCCTCTAGACAGTGCCTCAAATCCTAAGTTTCCAGTACCAGCAAATAAATCTAAGCACCTAGAATCTTTGATATGTAATTGAAGCCAGTTAAATAAAGTCTCTTTAGTTCTCTGTGGGGTAGGTCTCAAGAGTTCAGATGGGCTAAAGGATATTTTCAAGCCTTTAAAGGTGCCGCTAATTACTCTCAATTTTGCTTTTTGTGCCACAATATACTTATGAATATTAAAGATTTTTTAGAGTCCATGAGGAATCTTGCTGCCTCTGTAAGTATAGTCTCTGCTCAAGATCAGCAAAAGAAAAATTTTGCTATGACGGTAAGCTCTCTTACATCACTATCGATGGATCCTCCTGCCATTTTAGTATGCGTTAATAAAGAGGCTTCCATTCATAGCGTTCTTAAAGAGGGTGCAAGTTTCGCTGTTAATATTCTTACTAAAGCTCATACAGAAATTGCTAATGTATGTAGCTCTAAAGAAAAAGAAGACCAGAGATTTAATTTTGAACAATGGGTTTTAGATAATCCTCCCATCATTCAAGATGCGCAAGCAATTATATTTTGTGAGGTCGATAAATTGGTAGATTATCATACGCATTCAATTGTGATTGGAAGTGTAAAAGGGGTTAAGAATAAAGAGGGTTTTAATACCCTGATGTATGCAAACGGAGGATATATTTAATGAAAATTAAATTACTCTTATTTTTAAATGTGTTCTTTCTCTCAGAAGCAGCATTAGCAAACTCACCAAAGGTTTATTTCATAGAACCAGCTAATGGAGCCTTTGTCCAAGAGACATTCAAGGTAAAATTTGGTCTTGAAAATTTTGGGGTTGCACCAGCAGGTTACGATATTCCCAATACAGGCCATCATCATCTTTTAATAGACACAACTCTTACCGATCTAAAATCACCAATTCCAGCAGATTCCAAGCATATTCATTTTGGGAAAGGGCAAACGGAATCATTGATAACTCTAGAAAAAGGAGAGCATCAATTGACCTTAGTCATGGGGAATTTTGCGCATATCCCACACGATTCACCAATTATTTCAGAGACTATAACTGTAATTGTGAAATAAGAATTTAGAATCTAGTCTAAAAAACTGCCTAGGAAGGCATCAAGATCTTCATTAATCTTGTCCATAACTTTTATAGCAGTGCTTGATCCAGATTCTCTGGCTTTATCAGGGATAGATTTCCTTTTATTTAGGATCATGACTAGGCCATGAGCCATTGCCCATTGCTGCATACCTTTCAGTTCAGTTTGCTCTTCATTAAGATTAAAGGCCCTGGCTATGATTTTTTTTAGAGTTTGAAAACAGGTTTCAGCGGCTTCTTCTAAGCCAGAGAATTCTGAAAAATCTTTGATACTATCGCTAAACATAAGATTATAGGTATTAAGATTATTCAATCCAAATTCTATATATGTTCTACCAGATGCTATATGCCGCTCTCTTTCAGAGTTAAATTCACCATCTAGAACTTTTAGAAGATCCTTGGTTAGATTCTTAAAACCTTCTTCGGCTATACAAGCAAGTAATTCTTGTTTGGTTGCAAAGTGCCGATAGGGAGCAGTTTGGGAAACCTTTGCTTTTTTTGCCAGGCCGCGAAGAGAAAGAGCATCTGCTCCTTCATTCTCGCAGGTCTCACAAGCACAATCTAGCAGTACTTGTTTGAGGTTTCCGTGGTGATATTTCATAATAATGTTGACACTGTAAACATTTAATATAATATGTTTACACTGAGTACATTATACTTAAATAATATTAAAAATCCTTAAATGAAAAGTTTATTACACACTCAACAATTCCTATCCATTTTTTTGTTAGCTAGCACCGCTATTTTTACAAATTCATTAAAGGCTTTACCAAGTTCGTTAGAGCTCTTAAATTTAAGCATCCAAGATAGTTATACCGTATCCAGGAGAATTTCTGGAAGAATGTTGCCTAAAAATCAATCCATGCTGTCTTTTGAAATTCAGGGAAGAATATTGTCTTTTCCTGCAGATATTGGAGATGCTGTAAAAGCTGGCGATGTTCTTGCATCACTAGATGCCAGCGAAATCCAGGCCAACTTTAATCAAGCTAAGGCCCAGCAAAAATTAACTAGCTTGGCTTTAGATAGATTTAAGGATCTCAAGGAGGATGGCTTTGTATCTTCACAAGAATTGGACAGAGCTTTGGCTGAGTATGATATTGCTAGCTCTCAAGTAGAGTTTTTCTCTGTTAAATTACGTCAGTCTCAACTTATTGCTCCTTTTGATGGATTAGTGCAGCAAAGATTTTATGATCCTGGTTCAATGGTTAACCCAATGCAGCCGGTTCTTGAGCTGATTGATTCTAAGGGAGTTGAGGGGCATATTTCAGTGCCGCAAAAGTATCTAGCGTTGCTAGAGATTGGTGCAAGCTATGCATTTGATATTTCCGGTAAAACCATTAATGCAACCTTAGAACGACTTGCGCCTATGACAAATGTTGGTTCTGGGAATAGGCTGGCAATTTTTTCTTTTCCACAATTTATTGCTCCCGGGGAGGTAGTAAACCTTCTGCTTAAAACTCAAATCAAAACTATTGGAGCATGGGTTCCCCTAAGTGCACTTTCTCAAGGCAATCAAGGGCTATGGAATATTTATACCCTTGTTGATAATCAAGATGGCAGTAAATCTGTTGCAAGAGAAATAGTTTCTTTGGAATACACAGACGGCACTTATGCCTTCATTTCAGGAACTATAAAGAGCGGGGATCAAGTTATCACTGGGGGAGCATCCAAGGTTATTGAGGGACAACGCTTCCTTAATCAATGAAATTTTTAGACCTGCTTATTGATCGTCCTAGAGTTTTTGCTTTGCTCTTGGCTTTTATATGTTTGGCTGGTTTTCTATCGCTAAATACTCTCCCAAGACAAGAAAATCCTGAGCTAGCCCAACGCTGGTCAACAGTTCAATCCGTCTATCGGGGAGCATCACCCATTAGAATTAATACGCAGGTCTTAGATCCACTTGAGGCAAAACTTAGAGAAGTTCAAGAGATTAAAGAGATCCAGTCCGTTGCATCGGAAGGTTTTGCATCCACTGCAATTGAATTAAAGGATACTGTAGACCCAGAGCTTATTGAGCAAGTATGGTCGGAAGTACAAGATAAAATTGATCAGGCAAAATTCTTACTTCCTGCCGAAGTGGATCCCCAATTAATCAGATCCAGTGGTCCGCCAACCACATTGCTTTATGCAATCAACTGGAATGGAGAGGGAGAAACCCCAATCATTTTATTATCACGAGTTGCAGAAGATCTAAAGAACAGACTGGCATATAGCGGTGCAACGGATAAAACTTTTCTATACGGGGCTGCTAATGAAGAGGTGATTATTTCAATCGACAGCCAAAAGTTATCTTTGCTTGACTTAACCTTTACAGAGATAGCCAACATTTTAAATTCATTTGATAACAAAAAACCCATCGGGATCAATACCTCTGGCTCATCCCAGATCTTAATAAAATCTCAAGATAATTTGGAATCATTGGACGAGATAAAGCAAATTCCAATCAAGACCATCTCAGGCTCCGAAATAATTAGACTTGAAGATATCGCATCATCTATTCAGCTCTTGCCTCAAACTCCATCTGAAGAAATTATCTTACATAATGGTAAGAGATCTGTTTTAGTTGATATTAGGGGTGCCTTTCGTCAGCGCATGGATTCTTATGCATCTCTTATAGAAGATACTGTTGAAGATTTTCGCTCAACGACCCCTCCAGAGATCAGTATTGTGAAAATCTACAATGAATCTCTCTTTTTAGAGAATAAATTCACAGACCTCTCGGTAAGCATATTTTTTGCTACTAACATTGTAATTTTGCTGAGTTATTTATTGCTGGGTCTGCGCTCAGCTTTAATTGTAGGGATCACGCTGCCTTTAACAATTTTTTTAGTTTTATTTGGATGCAAGGTCATTGGTTTGCCATTGCATCAAACATCCATGACTGGAATTATTATTGCGCTTGGTTTGTTGATTGATAACTCAATTATTATGGTTGAGGATTATAAATTCAGAAGAAAATCTGGACATCCTCCTAGGGCATCTGCGCATCTGAGTTTGCAGCATCTTTGGATACCATTAGCAGCCGCTACTGCCACAACCGCATTTGCTTTCTTCCCCATAGTAGCTGGGAAGGGGCCCAGTGCAGAATTTGTCGGAGGCATGGGTATTACAGTTATCTTATCAATTACTGCTTCATTCTTTCTTGCTTTATTTGTTGTTCCAGTCTTTCTTAATCTCATTGAAAAGGTATCTTTTTTTCAAGGCAAAGATCTTTTCAGTGAGGGATACTCCAATCCTGATTTAACCAATGCTTACCGAAACTTTCTCCAATGGTCTTTCAGTAAACCAAAAAGAGCAATTCTGATAGCATTCGTATTGCCAGGGCTTGGGTTTCTTGCATTCCCTTTTTTAAAACAAGATTTCTTTCCTGAGCTTGATAGGCCTATGTTTAAAGTTCTGGTTGAGCTTCCTGAAAATACTTCTGCGGAGGGTTCTGAGCAACGCCTGAAAGAACTCTCAAAAGATATTAATGAAACTCTTGGACTTGAAGTCCAGGATGAAGTTTGGTTCGTTGGCAGAAAAATGCCAAGAGTTTTATACAACGTTATTGGTGGTGATTCTCCCTTGGGATCCAATAATGTTGCCGAAGGTTTTTTTATGGTTAAGAGCTACACGGCTATGATGGAAAGAATTCCAAGTCTTGGAAGAGAGCTTGCTAAAAATAATCCTGACTTAAAAGTTATTACGGATAAGTTCGATTCAGGTCCCCCAGTCTTTGCAAGCATTGAATATAGGATTCTTGGCGATGATATTGAAATCTTAAGAGAGCTTGGTCAACAGTTTGAGTTGATTCTTTCAGATGCACCAGATGTTTTTTTAACGAAGTCAGATTTGTCTGCGATCACCACAAATTTTGAGTTTTCGTTTAATAATGAAAATATCAGCTTAAGCCCCATTGATGGATCGCTCATATTAAACGAATTATCTATCTCAAATGAGGGCCGCTATGTTGGAACCTTAATTCAAGGATCCAAAGAGATTCCAATAAAAATATTGAGTAATCAAAGCTCTAATCCTATTCAAGGCATAGAGGATCTATCATTTCCAGGCTTATCCGAAACCCAAAATATTTCCTCTTTTGGCGATTTTAAAGTTACTAGCAGACCTAATTTCATAAACCGATTTCAAGGTATAAAGCAAAACGGAGTGAGGGCATGGATTTGGCCTGATAAGCTTGCCTCAGATACTGAAAAAATAATTCAAGAAGCTGTTACAAATTTTAGCAATGATTTGCCTGAGGGCTATCAATTGGTATTGTCAGGAGAGGCTGATGCTCGTTCAAGATCTCAATCTAATTTATTCTCAACAGCTTTTTTATTTATTATTTTGATTATTGTATCTTTGGTTGCTGCATTGAATTCATTTAGGCAGGCCGGATTAATTTTAAGTGTAGCTATCTTATGCGTTGGCTTAGCTTTTGTTGGTCTAACAATCGGGCAAGCTAATTTTGGTTTCATTGGTCTAGTTGGAGCAGTAGGCTTAATTGGTCTTTCTATTAATGATTCAATTGTCGTGCTGTCTCACATTAAAGAAGCAAACCAAAATAATAATCTGGACTTGAATGGTTTAGTTGAAGTAGTAATCCGTTCTACTCGACATGTTCTAACCACTACAGTGACAACTCTGGGAGGTTTTTTACCTCTTTTAATAACTAGCATCTTCTTTCAGCCGCTTGCATGGGCGATGAGTGGTGGAATTTTTGGAGCAACAATTATTGCCCTTCTTTATATTCCTGGAGCTTATGTAGCATCTAAAGGACTCCATAAAACAGTCTAAATCCTTGATTACTTAATTAAAGTAAGTAAGGATAAGAAATACATTGGAGAAAATAATGAAATTTAAAGTTTTACTTTCAACTTCTTTTTTAGCATTAAGTTTTAATCTGCTTGCATTTAATGTAACTGGAGATAGCTTTAAGTCTAAATTTGAAATTACATCCATTACTGTTGGAGCTGATCACAGCACTATTAATGCAACTAGTGCAGCTGCAGGTCAGTACGGAAAGGTATATTTATCCTATACATTAACCTCAAACGATACTGCAAGAAATCAGGGTACTTTTGAAGGACATGGAAGAGGAATCAGTCCAGAAGGCGACTTAGCTGCAGGAGTGCTCAAAGGCGTTTGGACAAGAGACGGAAAAGTAATTTCAATCAAGTCTTTAGATGATGTCACTGACGGAGTTAACTACATGCAGGGCGAGATTGATTTAATTTCAGGCGAGATCAATATTGAAGTCTTCAAGGTAGACTGAGGGAATATAGCTATGATTTCTATTGAAGCTAAAAATTTTGATAACCCTGATGAAGTTAATGAAAACTTCAATAATGCAAAAATCGAATCTGTGAACATCAGAGGGCAGAGAGTAAATAAACTTACTTTGCAGCCTGCATGGAAATGGTCTGTAGATGTTCAACCCAACATTGGTACTGATTCATGTCAGGCAAGCCATCTTGGCTTAATGGTATCTGGTGCAATTTGTTGTGTGCATGATGATGGAACAGAGGTCACTTATAAGGCAGGAGATGCATATTCTATTGCGCCAGGTCATGATGCATGGGTTGTCAGTGATGAGGTGGCTGTCGCCTACGAGTTTGCTGGAATGTGGGGTGAGTAAAACTCTTTAGGATTTTGGAGCTGGGGTATTTTCTCTGCCAAACGGCCAGAAAGAGAACCCTTGCTCCTCTTCTTTTCTGGAAGGAGAAATATTAAAGTTCTCTGCGATTATTAAATCGATATCCTTTTCAAGCTCTAGATAGTCGAGCTCTCTATAGCAAGTCTTCAAAATTTGCAGGGCTCTTAAGTTTTCACTGGAATTGGGTATGTTCTCAATAACATACTTTGCCCTTCTGATCGCAGCTACATATGCACCTCTTCTTACAT
>VMDH01000039.1 GCA_008080945.1 Gammaproteobacteria bacterium
TTACTGGTACTGAAAATATTATGATGGCAGCAACCTTAGCTGAGGGCACTACAAACATAAGAAATGTTGCCAAGGAACCAGAAATAGTCGACCTAGCAGATTTCTTAAATTCTATGGGTGCTAAAGTTTATGGCGCAGGAACAGATCTTATTTCCATAGAGGGAGTAAGAACATTGAATCAATCTCAGCACTTTATTCCTGCAGATAGAATCGAGGCGGGAACCTACTTAGTTGCAGCTGCATTATCAAGGGGGGAGATAGAGATTAAAAAAGCGCAACCAGAAAGGATGGCAAATATACTTGAGTCACTTCGACAATGCGGCTTCAATGTAAGAGTATCTGATGATTCAATTCACCTTAAATCTGATATTGAAAATATTATACCTATTGATATTACAACAGCCCCTTATCCAGGATTTCCAACAGATATGCAAGCTCAATTCACGGTCCTTAATTCTCTTGCTGCTGGATCATCTGTAGTCACAGAAAATGTATTTGAAAATAGATTTATGCATGTTCAAGAATTAAATAGAATGGGATGCGATATTACTGTTAAAGGAGCAAATGCTTTCATCAAAGGTGTTAAGCAAATTTCGGGTGCGGAAGTTATGGCAACAGATTTAAGAGCCTCTGCAAGTCTTATATTGGCCGGTTTATGCGCAAAGGGAGAAACCATTGTGGATCGAATTTATCATATCGATAGAGGATATGAGAGGATTGAAGAAAAGCTATCTTACTTAGGCGCTAATATTGAAAGATTGCCGAGATAATATATCTCAACCGGCTTCTGTTTTTACAAAAATTTTATTAATTTTTTCTTCTGAGAAAATATCTAACTCTAAAGTGTCTCCTGGAAAGGCACTGTTTAAATAAAATACAAAATTTTCCCAGGTTGCTGGTTTGTTATTGATAGCAACAATCATGTCTCCCACTTTTATATCCGAATCCCTAAATAATGGGCCATCATCAGAACTAATGATTTCAAGAATACTGGTAGGGCTGTTATTTAATAAGATCCTTTTAGGCTTGACTCTAAAATTACCTATCCAAGCCCTTTTTGCAGAGCCATTTTGAATAATTTCTGAGGAGATTTTAATGATCTTGTCTACAGGAATTGCAAAACTAATTCCTTGGAATCCTCCTGTTTGAGAGAATATCTTTGTATTTATTCCAATTAAGTGCCCAAAACTATTAAGCAAAGCTCCGCCCGAATTACCAGGATTAATTGCTGCATCCGTTTGAATTAATTCTAAGTAGGGATTTCCATAATCTCTACCAGTTGCGCTTACAATCCCCTTTGAGAGTGTCACTCCCAAGCCATAGGGGTTTCCAGCTGCATATATTTCATCTCCCAGCTTTATCAAGCTTGTATCTCCTATGATTGCTGGAAAGAATTCTTTATCTGATTCAATCTTTAGAACTGCCAAATCAAGTCTTTCGTCTACTCCTAATACCCTTGCAGAAAAGGTCATGCCCTCGTTTGTTTCTGTAAAGATTTCTCTTAAATTGTTCTTTATTACATGATAGTTTGTTACAGCAATGCCATCTTTAGAAATAATAACTCCTGAACCAATGGTTGAATTCCTATAATTGGAAGAAAGGGGGAGTTTGCTTGTTTTGACAGTTATTACTGAGGATAATGCTTTTTCTATATCTATTGAATTTGTGCAGGAAAATAATAAAAAAACCAATACTCCAAAAAGACTCATTTTAGAGACTTTATGAAAAGATAAATTATCGAAAGCCATGTTTAAAAAATTATATGATGTTCTTGCCGAAGAAGGTATACATCTTGATAGCTACCAACAAGAATTTTTAAAGGCTTACTCAGCATTTCAAGATAAAAGACAAAGCAAACTCAAATTTCTTAGCAAGAATCAAGTAATAAAATCAGTCTATGTATGGGGCAAGGTTGGCAGAGGGAAGACTCTTCTGCTCAAGGCTTTAAGCAAGGAGTTATCTAACAATGTATTAACTACTCACTTTAGTGAATTCATGCTTCAAGTTCACTCATTCTTAAAATCACACCAAGGAAAAAAAGATCCCTTAACTTTGTTTTGCAAAGAGGTTCTTCAAAAAGTAGACATACTGCTTTTAGATGAATTTCAGATAGAAGATATTGGTGATGCCATGATTATTGGTAAAGTTTTTAATGAACTTAAAAAGCATAATACTGCAATATTTTTATCTTCGAATTATCCAGTTCAAGAACTTTATAAAAATGGGTTACAAAGAGATAAATTTATTAAATCTATTACATTTATAGAAAATGAGTTTCTTTATTTCAATTTAGAGGGCTCAGAAGATTATAGGTCTAAAAATATAGATAATTTCTTAAATTTAAGCCAAGAAGAAATAAATGATAGGGCTATTAAAAAATTTCTAAAGAGTAATTTTGATATGAATGCATGCTTTGGTGACCCATTAATTTTGTCAAAACGTGAATTTTCTGCGAAGGGTTATGGAGAGCAGTTTGTTTGGTTAGATTTTCAAGTTTTCTTCTCTGAAGCAAATATGGCTAAAGATTATTTAGAGCTTTGTGAAACATACAATTGGGTGTTTATTAATAATTTTAGAAAACTCAGTGATTTAGATATCAATATAGTGAGGAGATTTATTTCTTTTCTGGATGTCACTTATACTAAGGGTTCAAAGATTTGTGCTCTTGAGAAGCAACATTTTATTTCTAATCTCTACGAGGGTGAAACATTACAGTATTTGTGGCATCGGGCACAAAGCAGGCTTCAGGAAGCCCTGTTTATTAAGTAACAGAACTACTAATAATTTTTATGAAAATCATTGATTAAGTTAGCCCTTAGTTTTAATATGCGCATCTGATTTAAGTTCTGCTATGAAAACACAATCATTTAAAAAAGAAGAGACGCAACATAACTGGGTTATTGTTGATGCATCCGATAAAGTTTTAGGTCGTCTTGCGTCTAAAATCGCTGATAAATTAAGAGGTAAGGACAAGCCTATTTTTACTCCTCATGTTGATTGTGGAGATTTTGTTGTAGTTGTAAATGCAGAAAAAATTAAGGTTACAGGTAATAAATTTGAGGACAAAAAATACTATACTCATTCTTTGTACCCAGGTGGCTTAAAGACTAAAACTTTTAAAGATATGAATGCTACCAAGCCTGAAAAGGTTATAGAGCTTGCTGTGAAGGGCATGTTACCTAAAAACAAGCTAAGCAATCAGATAATCAAGAAACTTAAAATTTATGCTGGTTCCGAGCATCCTCACGAAGCTCAGCAACCTGTAAATTGGGATATATAAACTTTTATGGCATCAAATACATTTTATGCAACAGGAAGAAGAAAAACTTCTTCAGCTAGGGTTTATCTTACCAAGGGTAAGGGCAACATTTCTGTAAATGATCGATCTCTTGAAGAATACTTTGGAAGAGAAGTTGCGCAAATGCTTGTAAAGCAACCCTTAAAGTTATTAGACCTTGATGAAAAAGTTGATCTTAAAATTATGGTTAAGGGTGGAGGAAGTTTTGGTCAAGCAGGAGCTATAAGGCACGGTATTTCAAGAGCTTTATTGGAGTTTGACGAGGAATTGAGACCCCAGTTAAAACAAGCTGGTTTCTTGACTAGAGATCCTAGAAAAGTTGAAAGGAAAAAGCCTGGCTTGAAGAAAGCTAGAAAGAGAGAACAATATTCAAAACGTTAGTGGTTTATCAGATTTCTTTGCATTAGAATATAAGCCCTAAATGAGCAACCCCAACACTACAAGAAGAAAAGTTTTAATAGGAATGACTGCTGCCGTTGGAGCAGCTGGAATTCCCTTCGCTGCAACACCTTTTATTTCCGCTTGGAACCCAAGCGCCAAAGCTAAAGCATTGGGCGCTGCGGTTAAAGTTGATGTATCTAAAATACAGCCTGGTCAGAAAATACAGGTATCATGGCGTAAGCAGCCTGTTTTTGTTATTCGTCATACAGCCAAGTCTTTAGAGAGTCTTGGGCAAGTTGTTGCTAAGTTAGATGATCCTGAGTCTTTGAATATAGAAGAGCCATACAGAGGCATAAATAATACTCGCTCTAAGAGTAACGAGTTTTCCGTCTTAGCTGGTGTATGTACTCATTTAGGTTGCTCTCCAAAATACTACCCTGAAATGGAATCCAAACCATGGGATAGTTCTTGGTCGGGAGGCTTTTTTTGTCCCTGTCATGGATCGATGTTTGATTTAGTTGGTCGAGTTTATAAAGGAGTCCCAGCGCCAACAAATCTAAAAGTTCCACCACATTTTTTTGAAGGAACTATTCTTACTATTGGAGAAGACGAGGGCGTTGCTTAATGAGCAGTATGTTTTTAAAAGTTTTTGACTGGGTTAATCATAGGTTACCAATTGTAAATACCTTTGAGAGACACCTCTCTAAGCATCCTGTGCCCAAGAAAGTTAACTTTTGGTATCTTTTTGGTGCGCTTGCCTCAGTGGTCCTAATAATTCAAATTGTTTCAGGTATTTGGTTAATGATGCCTTATGAAAATACTGAAGAGGGCGCATTTGCATCAGTAGAGTTCATCATGCGAGATGTTGATTATGGCTGGGTAATTAGATACATGCATACAACTGGAGCATCTATGTTTTTTGCAGTTGTATACCTTCATATGTTTAGAGGATTACTTTATGGCTCTTACCAAAGACCAAGAGAATTAGTTTGGATTTTTGGCATGACTATATATCTGGTTATGATGGCAGAAGGCTTCTTAGGGTACGTATTACCTTACGGACAAATGTCATATTGGGGTGCTCAAGTCATCATCTCTTTATTTGGTGCAATTCCTTATATAGGAGAGTCATTGGAAGTTTGGGTCAGAGGAGATTACTATATATCTGGTGCCACAATATCAAGATTTTTTGCATTGCATGTTGTTGCATTGCCTTTAATATTAATTGCTTTAGTATTCATGCATCTTGTAGCACTGCATGAAGTAGGAGCAGGAAATCCAGAGGGCATTGACATAGAAAAACATGTTGATGAAGATGGCGTTCCTTTAGATAGCGTTCCGTTTTTTCCATATAAAGTACTCAATGCACTCGTTGGCATTGGAGTTTTCATGATTGTTTTTTCAATAATCATGTTTTTCTTCCCTGAAATGGGAGGATATTTCCTTGAAAAAGCTAACTTTGAAGAAGCCAACCCCTTATCTACTCCTGAACACATTGCTCCCGTTTGGTACTATTCTCCATATTATGCAATGTTAAGAGCTGTGCCAGACAAGCTAGGAGGGCTCATTGTTATGGCTGGAGCTATTGCAATTTTATTTGTAGTCCCTTGGTTAGACAGAAGCAAAGTTGCTTCCATTCGCTACAAGGGAATTTTTAGCAAAATTGCATTGGTATTATTTGCAACTAGTTTTATAACACTTGGGTACCTTGGAACTGTCCCTGTTACAGAATCTAGAAAACTTATGAGTGTTATTGGGACAGTTATTTACTTTGGTTTCTTCTTTTTGATGCCATTTTATACATCTCTAGAAAAGACTTCTGTTCCACCTGAGAGATTGTGACCATGAGATTAGTTTCACTTTTATTGCTTATAACTTTCTCCAGTTTAGGCTATGCAGCAGGCGGAGCTGAGTGTGGTGATTACGGAGACTGCGATGAGTTTGATGCCCGACTCCTCGACAATAGCTCCCTTCAAAGAGGTCTTAATACTTTCATAAACAACTGTTATGGTTGCCATTCATTGCAATATTCAAGATGGGGAAGAGTAGCTAAAGACCTTGATATACCTGAATCAATATTATTTGAAAAATTAGTATTTGATCCAAATGCTAAATCTGGTGATTTGATGAAAGGCTCTCTTGATAAAAAAGCTTCAGAAGAATGGTTTGGAGTAGCACCTCCTGATTTAACTCTTGTTGCCAGGTCAAGAGGGAGTAATTGGATTTATACATACTTACGAACCTATTACGAGGATGGCTCTAAACAATACGGTGTAAACAATCTTGTTTATCCAAATACCGCAATGCCAAATGTTCTAGAGTATTATCAAGGTAAGCAGATATTAGGTTGTAAGCAAGTTCCTTCTTATGCTTCAAACGGAGGGGTAAGAAGAGATGCAGATAGAAATATCATTACTGAAGAGGAATGTGGTCATCTTTTGCTAGCAGAGGGTTCAGGAAAGTATACCGCTGCTGAATTCGATACCATAATTTTTGATCTAACTAATTTTTTAACCTATGTTGCAGAACCTGTCAGAGCTGATCGTGAAAGAATAGGCTGGTTTGTAATATTATTTTTTGTTGTTTTCACGGCGCTTTCCTATCTGCTATTTAGAGAGTACCAAAAAGATTACCACTAGGGATTAATTTTATGATTCTATATTCTGATAAAGATGATCATTACAGCCACAGAGTACGAATTGTGCTTGCTGAAAAAGATGTTGCTTGTGAAATAAAAGAAACAACTAATGAGGAAGCACCCGAGGAGGTCCTCTCAATTAACCCAGAGCATTGTCTCCCAATTCTAGTAGATAGAGAGCTAGGCTTATACAATGCTGCGGTAATGCTTGAATATCTTGATGAAAGATTTCCTCATCCTCCATTATTACCAGTGTATCCAGTTAATAGAGCCAATTGCAGAACTTTAATGCTGAGAATTGATAAAGAAATTTCACCCTTAGTAGATACATTAATCTCTGGCGCGGGGACTGAAAAAGAGATTCTTGCTACCAAACAAGACCTTTTACATGAAATTACTTCTCTTGCTCCCACCTTTAAAGAGTTTAAGTATTTCATGAATGAAGAGTTTTCTTTGTGCGATTGTTATTTGGCACCAATCCTATGGAGACTTCCTTCGCTTGGAATCAATCTTCCATTAAATAGACATACCAAGGCATTAATAGACTATCAGAAAAGGATCTTTGATAGACCAGGTTTTCAAGACAGCCTGTCATTAGTTGAAAGAAATTTAACTAGCGCAATCTAGGCCTCAAGTTTCGAAAGACTAAGCAGTCTTTCAGCGCAAGTATTTCCCATCATCAGTAATCCAGTATTACCATTAATTATTTTAGTAGAGCTATTTAGTTCATAAATAGCCTTCAACACCATCCAGTCCATAACAATTCCACTTATCAGAGCTTCTTCCTTATAAAGCAAGGTTGGGTCTTGAAGATAAAACTGAGGAGCAGCAAAATTCACTCCTTCATAATCTATTAAATCTCCTTTATTTAAATTTGATTTCAGGGCATTAATGCTTGAGTAATATAAGAGCTTATTAGCGTAGTTATATTTAAATGCAGGGATTAGTTTTTTTTGAACCTCATGATCAGCATCAAATACCAATACCTCAAGATCCTTCCTAATTCTTGGAGTAAATTCAATATTGATTGGAACAGCTAGCCTTTCAATCTTTTTAAATCTTTCATTGCTTTTTGTAACCTCTAAAATTGAGGCAGCAAACTCTTGAGGATCTTGATTCTCATAAACGAAAATATAGTTTGGATTTATATCAAGATATCTTGTTATTACATCTCCAGGAAAGTTTGTTATTACAGTAATATTTTGATCTTCTGAGGATCGAGATTTTGCTATAGTTTTGAGGCTATCCAATTCTAGAGAGTTACAAAATAATTCATTGCTCCTTAAAAATTGAACAGCCTGGGTATCATTGAATGAAAGTTCAAAATTATAAGGGAGCTTAAAAACCGACTCAATGAAGGTTTGTTTTAATTCATTAGGAGCAGTAATTGCAATCTTGCGGTTTAAATTACTTTTTATTTGTAAGAGATCATTTCTTAAGCTATTTAGTGTAGATTTATCCTTATTAGAAAGATCATTTCTATCAATAATCTTATCAAGTTCATTAAAATTTTCTTCAGAGAAGCTTCTAAAGGCAAACATTCTCTCAATCAATTTATATTCAGATTCTGAATATTTACTAGATAGAATGACTGAGCCTATATCAATATTATAGGAATCATTATTTTGAGCTTGGCGAGCTTGAGTATTCTTTAACTGATTAGCAGAGCACCCTATCAAAACCAATAAAATTAGGGCATTTAAAGTAATTTTAATAGTATGATATTTTTTTAAGTCCATAACTATGTTTTATATAGTAGCAACTCCTATTGGTAATTCTAAAGATATTTCATTTAGGGCAGTAGAAATTCTTAAGAAAGTTGATTTTATATTATGTGAGGATACAAGGATAACTGGTAAGTTGATTGCAGAGCTAAATATCACATCTCATTTATTAAAACTAAATGATCATAACGAAGATAGCATGATCAAAAAAGTGGTGTCCCTCCTTGAAGAGGGCAAAGACATTGCTCTCGTGAGTGATGCAGGTATGCCTCTAATAAATGATCCTGGATTTGCCCTTGTCAGAGATATTATTAAAAGCAAGCATCATGTTACCTCAATACCTGGCCCAAGTTCTATTTTAACTGCGCTTCAACTATCTGGAATCTCAACAAATGAATTTTGTTTCTTGGGATACTTTCCTAGAAAAGCAAATAAACAAATTGAGTTTATTAAGAAAATTAAAAAAATTGGAATGACAGCAATATTTTTTGAGTCGCCTAAAAGAATTATTAACACTTTGAATGTTTTAAAAGAGAGCATCAATGAAAATAATGAGATTGCCATAGCAAGAGAGCTGACCAAAAAACATGAATCACTGTACCGAGGGACTTTAAACCAAATTGATAATTTAATTACAATTCCTAAAAATGAAATTAAGGGAGAATTTACAATAACTATCAAAATCTTAGAAATACCAGAGGAAATTGATCTGGGTCTGCAAAAAGACTTATTAAGCTTCTTAAACAAGGGAGATGCAGCAAAAGTCCTTTCAAAGTTATATAAATTACCAAAGAGAGAAATCTATAAAAAATTCCCTAAATAGAACTAGTTGTTTAAAATGCTTTTCGAGTTGATCGGATGATTGCTGAGTTATCAGAGGAAAGTCCGGACTTCAAAGAGCAAAGTGCCAGGTAACTCCTGGAGGGTGTGAACCCATGGAAAGTGCAACAGAAAATAACCGCCTAATTGGGTAAGGGTGAAAAGGTGAGGTAAGAGCTCACCGCTTGCTTGGTAACAAGCAAGGCTGTGTAAACCCCACTTGAAGCAAGACCAAATAGGGATTCTATACAGCTGCTCGTTGTGAATTCGGGTAGGTCGCTAGAGCAATGTGGTGACATATTGTCGAGATAGATAATCATCAAGACAGAATCCGGCTTACAGATCAACTCACATACTTTTAAAAATCTAAAAAAAAGTGTGTAAAAGTGTACAAAAAGTGGTATAAAGTGTGTAATAAGTGCAATATAAATATCACTAAATGTTTGGATATAACGAAATTTCAATAGATGCAAAGGGAAGAATCTCAACTCCTGCGCGTTACAGAGAAAATTTTACGAATTCAAATACATCTAAGTTAATCATTACAAGAGATCCACAATATCCTTGTTTAAAAATTTATCCGGAAGCCTCTTGGCAGAATTTATCAATAACTTTGCAAAAGATGCAAAGCTTGGATCCTGTAATTAGAAAATTGCAATGGACTATCCTAGGCCATGCTTCAGAATTAGATCTGGATCCAACTGGGAGAATGTTGCTTCTTATACCAGCAGATTTAAGAACTTATGCGGGTATAAATGTTTCTGAAAAAGTTGCATTTATAGGAATGGGCGACAAATTTGAAATGTGGAATTTAGATAGCTGGCAAGCTAGGCAGGATGCAGCTCAATTGTCAACAGAGATTTTAGAAATTGTTTTACCAGAGAGCGTAAAAGCTCTTTCTTTGTAAAGGGGATTGTATGAATTGGGAAATTATCGACGAATTTGCTGAACAAGCAAAAATTAAAGTTATCGGGGTGGGTGGTGCCGGAGGCAATGCCGTGATTCACATGATGAATCAAAATATTCAAGGAGTTGAATTTATTTGTGCAAATACTGATGCTCAGGCATTAGAAAGAGCTAATGGTGCCACCATTTTAAAACTAGGCAACGGTGTAACTAAAGGGTTGGGAGCGGGAGCCAATCCAGAAGTCGGTAGACAAGCTGCTGAAAGAGACAGAGAGGCAATAGAGGAGCTTCTCAGCGGTGCAGATATGATTTTTATCACCGCTGGCATGGGTGGAGGTACTGGAACAGGTGCTGCGCCAGTAGTAGCATCTATTGCTAAAGAGCTTGGTGCATTAACTGTGGCGGTGGTAACTAAGCCATTTAAATTTGAAGGTCCAAAAAGAACTGGGTCAGCAGAAAAAGGAATTGCTAGTCTAGTAGATGAAGTTGATAGCTTGATCACAATTCCTAATCAAAAACTTATTGATGTATTAGGCGAGAATACCTCAATGATGGATGCTTTTGCTAAAGCAGATGATGTTTTAAAAGGAGCTGTACAAGGTATTTCAGATATTATTATGAAGCCAGGTTACATCAATGTTGACTTTGCCGATGTAAAAACTGTTATGTCAGAGAAAGGTATTGCGATGATGGGAACAGGTAGGTCCGGAGCTAAAGACAGAGGTATTGAAGCAGCATCTCAAGCAGTTGGCAGTGAGTTATTAGAGGATATTGATCTCAAAAATGCTAGAGGTGTTTTAGTTAATATTACAGCTAAAGAGCCAACCTTGGGAGATTACAATGAAGTCAGCTCTGTTGTTGAAAAATTCATTGCAGAAGATGCCACAATAATCTACGGAACCGTCGTTGATGACACTTTTGCCGATGAGGACCTTATGGTTACCGTTGTAGCAACAGGCGTCTCACAAAAATCCCCAAAACTAGCTGTAGATAATGTAAGACCAACTATAAAGCTTAATCCGGTTGGTTTAGATAGTGACAAAACAAAACAAGTTGCAAACGTTGGCGCATCGTCTGCAGAGGATATTGATTTCCTCGATGTGCCAACATTTATGAGAAAACAAGTAGATTAATGACTCATATTCCAGTTTTACTGGAAGAGTCAGTTGATTTACTTGTCCATAATCCAAATGGCGTATACATCGATGGAACCTTTGGAAGGGGAGGCCATTCTAAAAAGATTCTTTCAAAATTAAGCAGCAAGGGTAGCCTCATAGCTTTTGATAAGGATCTAGAGGCAGTAAATTTTGCTAAATCTACAATATCTGATAAAAGGTTCTCTATTTTTCACGGAACTTTAAACTCTAAATCGATTAAACATCTTACATATGGTGTGGACGGAATACTTTTTGATTTTGGTCTTTGCTCCACTCAATTAGATGACGCTGAAAGAGGATTTAGCTTTGGTAAAGCTGGTCCACTAGATATGCGTATGAACCAAGAGAGTGGGATTTCGGCAATGGAATGGCTATCTAAAGCCACTGAAAAAGAGATTGCCGACGTATTATGGAAATATGGTGAGGAGAAACATTCTAAGTCAATTGCAAGATTAATCACTAATACTCAACAACGGCAACCTATTACTTCAACTGCGAAGCTAGCTGGGTTGATCGAGGAAAAATTTCCCAGAGTTGGAAGAAAACATCCCGCTACTAAGACTTTTCAAGCTATAAGAATTTATATAAATGATGAGATTGAAGATTTAAAAATTAACTTATTAACTGCTGATCATTTGCTTAGCTCAGGCGGAATTATTGTAACCATAGCTTTCCATTCGCTTGAGGACAGAGAAATAAAAGAGTTTTTTAAGCCCTCTAGGACAGAAGTTCATAAAGATATTCCATTAAACCCAATCATTGAAAAAAAATATAATAGTATTACTAACAAGTTAAAGCCAACTCCTGAAGAAATTTTAAACAATCAAAGATCAAGAAGCGCTATTCTGAGGGCATATCAGAAAAATGAATAAACTAACTTTTATTTTAGTGTGCTCAGTATTTATTAATGTCTTATTAGCACTTTATTTAGTAAAGGTTCGCTGGGAAAATGTCCAACTAACCGAAAATATCGAAGCATTAACAATTCAAAATAATAAAGTTTTGGAATTGCATACAAAATTAATAACTGAACTCAATATTCTCAATTCAAATGCTAAGAATGAGAATATTGCTAAAGAGAAACTTCAGATGATAGATCCTGATGGGTAGCACGCTAGGATTAAAAAACTGGCGCGCAATATTGATTTTTCTATTCTTTGGAATTTTCTTTTTATGCATCATTTTCAAGATGTCCCATCTTGCCCTTATACAAGACGAATACCTCAGTAACAAAGGAAAAGACTTAAGCGAGGGATTGAGACCCATTAAGGTGTTAAGAGCATCAATTTATGATCGCAATAATGTCCCTTTAGCAACAACTATTAAAAGATATGATCTTTATGGGCTTAAAGGCTTGAAAGAGGGTGATGTACCCAATTTTTTTAATAACAATTTGTCACATTTTAAGGACAATATACTTACCAAGAAGAGTCTCATAAAAAAGGATTTATCTCTTGAAGATTTAGAATTCGTAAAGAAATTAAGGAATAATTTACTTGAAATAGAGGAGCACCAAACAAGAATATATCCATTTGCTGAACAATTTTCTAATATTATTGGTTTTTCAGGAAAAGATGGAAAAGGTTTAGAAGGAATTGAGTTAATTTATGATGAGTTACTCAGTGGAACTGATGGCTCAAAAAAAATTTTTAAGAATCGAAATCAGCAACCCTTTAAAAAACCTTTAATTATTCAAGAACCAAAAAATGGACTCGATATAACTCTTACCCTAGATAAGGATTATCAATTTATTGCCTTCAAAAACTTAATTGAGGGAGCAAAAAAATTCCAAGCCTCTGGTGGGAGTGTTGTCATACTGGATAACAAACTTGGTGAAGTCTTGGCTGCTGCTAGTTTTCCATCCTATAACCCAAATAATCCAAGCAGAAAGATTCAGCGCAACAGAGTTTTTCTCGATGCTTATGAGCCAGGATCGATTATGAAGCCTTTTGCGTACGCCCTTGCCTTAAAAAATAATACTCTTGAAGCTAATGCTATTATTGATACAAATCCTGGATCATTAACACTAAATGGCCAAAAAATTGTTGACCCAAGAAACTATCAAGAAATTACAGCAAGAGAGGTCATTGCTAAATCGAGCCAAGTTGGAGCATCTTTAATTTCAATTTCAATACCAAGCAATGAATTTATTGAAGGCATGAAGAGTTTTGGGTTTTCAAAACCTATATCTATAGACTTCCCATCTATAAATTTTGGAATAATAAATCAAAGAGAAAATATTTCACAACATGAAATAGCAAGCTTAGGATTTGGATATGGTTTAACTGCTTCTCCTATACAAATTGCAAGAGCATTTTCTATTTTTGCAAACGATGGAGTTTTGAAAGATTTTGTAATGATTAAAGGTGATTATGTATACGAAGATAAAGTTTTAGATGAAACAATTAGTAATGAAATTATTCAGGCACTTGAGTTGGTTGTGCAAGATGGAACTGGAACATTAGCCAGATCAGATTTTGCTAAAGTTGTTGGAAAAACAGGAACCACCCATAAAGTAAGCTCTTCAGGGGGATATGATAAATCAAGCTACACAGCCTCATTTGCTGGCATCGCAGAAATGGGAGATAAGTCCCTTACTATTTTTGTATCTATGGATGAGCCAGGTCTTAACAGATACAGTGGAGGGACGGTAGCTGCACCTGTATTTGCAAGTATTATCCAAGACTTACACCAATTATCACTGCAATGAGAGCCAATATTTTTCAACAATATTTTGGCGACAAAATTAAGATAAAAAAAGATTTTCATATTACCGACCACTCAAAAAAATTAACTACTAATAGTATTTTTTTTGCTAGGCAGGGCGTTTACTCTCACGGAAATGATTTTATTAATGACAATCTTATTCAGAAGGCTAAATTTATATTTAGCTCAAAAAGAGCCAAGGTCAAAAGCGATAATTTTATTTATGTTCCAAATTTAGAATCCAAGCTTTTAAATTTCTTGTTTGCATATTGGGATATTCCAAAGACCACAAAGTTTTATGGAATTACAGGAACCAATGGTAAAACTACAACTGCATTTATCTTGTATCAATTACTAAAGAAACTTAACAAGAATGTTGTCTACATTGGCACTATCGGGGCACATATTAATTCTAAGTGGTATAAGGTTTCCAATACAACACCAGGATTATTTAATTTATTTCAGTTAATAGGAAGGCAAAAAGATAAGGATGAGCTTTGCGTAGTGCTCGAGGTTTCATCGCATGCCTTGGATCAGGAGAGACTGGGAAAATTAAGGTTTGACTCATCGTTGATTACCAACATTGCATCTGATCATTTGGATTATCACAAATCTCAAGAGAATTATGAGAACGCTAAGCTAAAAATTATTTCCAAAACCAAGGGACCAGTTTTTTGTGCAGGTAATTCATACAAAATACTTGAAAACAAATCAGCTTTCTTAAATTCAACTAAGCCTATTAAAATTGAATACCACAGGAATAATAAAGACCCAAAGGCAATAAGCTATGAGCTTAATAAATCACTGCTTAAATTTAACTTGGATTCCGCAACTAGATTAAGTTTTGCAAGTCCATTTCAAGACAGCTTAAATAATTTAAACTTTGTATCAGCTTTATCAATGTTATCTGCCATAGATAAGCGCTATCTTAATAACCTAAGTACATCAAATTTAAAATTACCTAAAGGGCGCTTTGAGTTAATTCCATTAAAGCAAAATAAAACCATCATTGTAGATTTTGCTCATGATCATAACTCTATGAAAGCCCTTCTGAAGGAAACCAGCAAGGATTTCAAACATAAGGTAGTGGTTTTTGGTTGTGGAGGTAACAGAGATCGAGCAAAAAGACCAAAAATGATGAAGATTGCCATCAAATATGCTGATGAAATTATTTTTACTTCCGATAATTCTAGAAATGAAACTTTTCAATCTATTGCTGAAGATGCACTCTCAGGAAGAAAAGAATCAAAAGTAAAGCTCATTGAAAATAGAGGAGATGCCATAATAGAGGGCATCTCCAGAATGCAAACCAATGGCGTATTATATGTATTGGGGAGAGGCCATGAAACAATTCTTGAGATTGGTAACAAGAAGACCTTTTTCAATGATGCAAATTTTATAAGGAAGAGTATTTGAGGATTCTACATAACGTCAATCAAGTCTATAGCTTCTTAAATATATCCAAGACTTCAGATCCTTTGCCTATTAAGTCAATCTGTATAAATTCAAAACAGGCATCTAAGCATTCACTCTTCTTTGGATTGCCTGGAGAAAATACCGATGGAAGTAAATATTTTGAGGAAGCCTTAGCAAAAGAAGCAGCTCTATGCATTATCAAGCACGGCTTTACTGATCAGAAAAATCATACTGCTCTTTTAGAGTGTGAGGATGTTTTATTTACCATGACTGAGCTCAGCAAGGCTTGTAGACAAATCTTTAAGGGTAAAGTTATTGGAATCACGGGTAGCAATGGCAAAACCACAACCAAAGAAATTATAAAGCAAGCTTTGCCAAATATTTTTGCAACAGAAGGCAATCTTAATAATGAAATAGGGGTACCTATCAATATCCTTAATCTAGAAGATTCTCATCATTATGCTGCTATTGAAATGGGAGCAGCTAAGATGGGAGATATAAAATATTTATCATCTATTGCTCTTCAGGATATTGGAGTTATCACATCTATAGGTAGGTCTCATATTTCAGGGTTTGGATCAGTAGAAGCTATTCTTGAAGAAAAATCAGAAATTATTAAAAACCTTCCTGCCGATGGCTTGGCTGTAGTACCTTTTGGACAACATGTCGACTTTTGGAATTCTGTAAAAACATCAGAAAAGCTAGTTACCTTTGGTTTAGACCGAAGAGCTGATTATTGTTTCGAGATAGTAAGTAATGATTTAGACAACAGCCAACAAAAAATTGAGGTATTTATTAAACAAAAAAGCATTGGATTTTTTTACTCAAATTTACTGGGTGCCCATAATGCTCTCAATCTAGGAGCAGCCTTTGCAGTTTGTCATAACTTGGGTTTGCAGCTTGAAGAGTTTAGTAATAGATTAAAAGAGCTTTCAAATATTCACAATCGTCTTGGGTTGGCAAAATGGATTAAAAATTCAACAATAATTGATGATACTTACAATGCTAACCCAGATTCGACAATTGCTGCATTAAAATACCTTGCAAGCTTCAGCGGCAAAGAGAAAATTGCTGTTTTGGGTGATATGTTAGAACTGGGCAACGACTCCAAGGAGTATCACTCAAATATTGGAGAGATGGCAAAGGCTTTGGATATCGATATACTGCTTGGATTTGGCGAATTCATGCAATATGCTGTAGAAAGCTTCGGGAGCAATGGAATTTTCTTTACAAGGGAAGCAGAGCTAAAAGAATATTTGAAAGAATATGCTGCAGTCGATAAGGTATTTCTTTTAAAGGGATCCCGTGGCATGAAGATGGAGCGATTTAAAATAATATGATTGAATATTTAAGTAATTATCTTATTGAATATAATCAGAATTTTGCTGTTCTAAATTATCTGACTCTTAGAACTGTGGCAGGAACTATCACTGCTTTACTTATTGCAATATTTTTTGGGCAGTTTCTAATTGATACTCTTTCTAAATTTCAATTTTCTCAGACTATAAGAGAAGATGGGCCAAAGACACATTTATCAAAATCTGGAACCCCCACCATGGGGGGCATTCTAATCATTATCAGTCTTTTGATTTCAAACCTACTCTGGAGTGACTTAAGTAACCCTTTTATTTGGATTTTACTTTGGGCCACGATTTCTTTTGGATTCATTGGATTTATGGATGATTTTTTAAAGATTAAATATAAAAACTCAATAGGACTAACTAGTTTCCAAAAGATTTTTTTTCAAAGCTTGGCAGCTTTAATTGCTATCAGCTTATACATCTTCAACTTTGGGACAGAAACTTATCTAATGCTTCCTTTTTATAAGGATTTTATTTTTGAGATCGGGATCTTGTTTTTTATTGTTTTTAGTTGGTTTGTGATTGTGGGTTCCTCAAATGCAGTAAATTTAACGGATGGGTTAGATGGGTTAGCTATTTTGCCGGTAATTTTGATTGCAGGAGCACTTGGAATAATTGCTTATGCATCTGGTAACACCATCATTGCTGATTATCTCTACATACCCTACATTCCAAACTCAGGTGAGCTGATAGTCTTTTGCGGGTCTGTGATTGGAGCAGGCATTGGTTTTCTTTGGTTTAACTCTTATCCAGCACAAGTATTCATGGGCGATGTGGGCTCTTTAACCTTGGGAGCAATTCTAGGTTGTATGGCAGTCTTATTAAGGCATGAAGTCGTCTTTGCAATCATGGCAGGTGTATTTGTCATGGAAGCCATGAGCGTGATCATTCAGGTTACATCTTACAAAACTCGCAGAAAAAGAGTGTTCTTAATGGCGCCCATTCACCATCATTTCGAACTAAAAGGCTGGCCTGAACCTAAGATCATTGTTAGGTTCTGGATCATTACTTTGCTCTTGATACTAGTAGCTTTAGCATCTCTAAAGATTAGGTAATACCTTGAAAAGGGTGGTCATAGTTGGCGCAACCAAAACAGGAAAATCTATTCATAACTTTCTTAAATTAAGAGATATCCCTCATTCCATAGTTGACACTAGAGATAACGCAAGTTTTATTGAAGACGATAGCGAAGAATTTCTTTCAATAGTCAAATTTGGGAAAGAGAAAGTAAAGGAAGCTATTGCAAACGCCGACGAGGTATATTTTTCACCAAGTATCGATCAGACGGAGTTTGAGATTCCTAAAGAAAAGATTAAAAGCGAACTCAATCTTTTTTTAACTTTCTCTAAACATTTTACTATAGGTATTACTGGCACTAATGGTAAAAGCACTGTCTGTTATTTCATCAGTCAATTGCTGGATTCATTAGAAGTTCCTAATGAAATTATTGGTAACTTTGGCTTGCCAATGATAAATGGATTATCTGGAGATCTTAACAAGGTTCTAATTGTTGAGCTCTCAAGCTTTCAGCTTGAGGATGCATCTAATTCTTCTTTACCTAATTTAAGCGGTCTTAATATTGCAGGATTTATAAATTTCTCTGATGATCATTTAGATCGTCATGCATCAGAAGAAACCTACTTAAATGCAAAAAAGTGCATTGAAAAGAAAATTAAACCTAATGGGGTCTTTCTATATAACCAAGCATATATAGCTACTCACCCATCTTATTCTCAGAAAGGAATTCCAGTAGGAAAAGAGAATCTTGGTTACAACTATAGACAATTAGCTGAGTGCTTAGCTTTTGAATTTAATGATCAAGAGATTGCTAGAACTACTCAGAAATTATCAGCCATAAATGCAGAGAATTTATTGTTTGCAATTGGTGTAGTTCATCAATTATTCATTCAAAAGAACGTATTGCTACCTCAACCATTTAATTTAGATAATCTAGATTTATTAAGATTTAGAATGGAGGTGATAAAAGATACAGATAAAGTAACTATAATCAACGATTCGAAATCAACCAATCCACACTCTACATGTGCAGCCATAAATCAGCTTGCACCTCTTAATAAGAGACTAATTCTTATTTTAGGAGGTGATACTAAGGGATTAATTTTCTCAAAAAATTTACTTAATCTGCCTCCTGATGCTACTTGCTATATTTATGGCAAAGACAAAGATAAAATCTATCAAGAAATATCTTTTAAGAACTCTTTTATTTTTGAGACTCTCAAAGAAGTCATAGATCATCTAGATACTCAGAGTAACAATAATGTGCTCATCCTTTTCAGTCCTGGATGCTCAAGTAAAGATCAATATAGGGATTATATTCATCGGGGAGATGAATTTACCCAATAT
The DNA here is from genome assembly GCA_008080945.1 of Gammaproteobacteria bacterium. Classification (GTDB taxonomy): domain Bacteria; phylum Pseudomonadota; class Gammaproteobacteria; order Magnimaribacterales; family D2472; genus VMDH01. The sequence continues at coordinate 18,771 of VMDH01000039.1, forward strand.
TTAAAAGATTGTTCCTTTTTATAATGCAAAAACTTAATTTCTCAATTCTTTTGCCATTTCTAACATTATTAGTATTTGGGCTAGTGATGGTATTTTCAGCAAGTGTATTTGTAGAGGAATCTTTAGGAAGAACACCGGATCCATTCGCCTATGGATACAAACATCTTATATTTATATTGATAGGATGCGGAGCCATGCTAATTTCTTTTTTTATAGATAGCAATTTTTATAAAACTTATGATTGGTTGATATTAACATTTTCAATTTTTCTCTTAGCAATAATTTTTATTCCAGGCATAGGACATGAGGTAAATGGGGCAAGGCGGTGGATTGATTTAACCTACATAAAGGTGCAACCATCTGAGCTAATTAAATTTTCTTTAATTATTTACATATCTGCATACTCATTAAGAAGAAAACATGAGCTTTCTAGTGTTATTGGTTTTTTAAGACCGATGTTAGTTTTATTTCTAATAGCATCTTTGATTATGGCTCAACCTGATCTAGGCACAACCTTAATATTGTGTCTATTAGCTGTAATTATTTTATTTTTTGCAGGCATCTCTATAGGACAATTTTTTATTCTTGTTATTACAATTTTTTGCTTGGGAACCATGGCAATATTTTTTGCACCATGGAGGCTTGCAAGACTTACAAGCTTTATTGATCCTTTTGAACAGTTTTTGGATTCTGGATGGCAGCTTGCAAATGCCTTGATTGGTTCAGGGAGAGGCGAGATTTTTGGAATCGGATTAGGTGCTAGCATCCAAAAAAACCTTTATTTACCCGAGCCGCATACAGATTTTATATTCTCCATTATTGTTGAGGAGCTCGGGATGTTAGGAGGCCTAGGATTAATTGCAATTTTTACAATGCTAGTACTCTCTATATTGAAAGAATCAAATAAATGCTTCAGTCTTGGAAAAACTTTTCAAGGACTAATCTGTTACGGAATAGCTATTTTGATCTCTATTCAAAGCATGTTTAATATTGGTGTAAATATTGGACTACTTCCCACAAAAGGATTAACTCTTCCTTTTATAAGTTATGGTGGAGCAAGTCTAATCACTTTTATGACTATGATAGGGGTTACTCTAAGAATAAGTTTTGAAAATAATACAAAAATATAGATGAATAATATTCTTGTTGCCGCAGCTGGAACTGGTGGACATGTCCTTCCAGCTTATAGATTTGCTAAGCATGCGAAAACTTCTGGAAATAAAATTATTTGGATTGGAGGCAGGAGAGAGATTGAAAGGAAATATGCTGCAAAAGTGAATGCCGATTTTTATTCACTAGGTGCAACTGGAGTTAGAGGAAAAAATATCTTTGAGAGCTCAAGAGCAATTTTTAATTTAGGTTTTTCTACAGTTGCATGCATATTTAATTTTATAAAAACCAAGCCAGATATAATTGTTGTTTTTGGGGGATACATATCGATTCCTGTTGGAATAGCTGCAATCATTTTAAGAAAGAAATTATTTACTCATGAACAAAATACAGTCTTAGGAACCGCCAACAAATTCTTAAGTAAATTTGCAAAAATTAATTTCCTTGGGTTACCCCTTCATCATGAATCAGTCTCAAGGGCTAAACTAGTTGGAAATCCCGTTGATGTTTTAACTCAAAAAGATAAACCCAAGGATACAAATAAGTTGAATATCTACGTCACTGGAGGAAGCTTGGGCTCAGAATTTATTAATACCAATATTCCATCGTTACTATGTCAGTACTCTGAAAAAATTCAAATTATCCATCAATCAGGAACAGGGAATAGCGATATAGTTAGAGAAAATTACAAGCCATTTAAAAATGTTGAAATCAGCGAGTATATAGAAGACCCTCTTACAACAATGCAAAATTCAGATTTTGTTATTTCTAGAGCAGGAGCATTAACACTTTCTGAGCTTTTGATGATTGGGCGAGGAGGTATAATCATTCCCTTGCCTTCAGCAATTGATAATCATCAATTTTTTAATGCAGAGTACTTTTGTGGAATTGGAATGGGTTTTATCTTTCAAGAACATGAAGACATTAATAAGCTTAAGAATATTTTAGATGAATTGATTCTCAATGAGGGTTTCAGAAAATTTAATGTGGATGCAGAGGACAAAAATCCTGCTGAGAAAAAAATGCTTGAGAGTATTCTAGATTATGGGAAGTAACAGAAAGCTAGGAGCAACAAATAGAGTTCACATGATTGGTATTGGGGGCTCTGGAATGCTTGGAATTGCCTCCATTTTGCTCAAAAAAGGATTTTTTGTATCAGGGAGTGATGTAAGCATAACCAAGGATTTACTTCTCTTGCAGAAGGAGGGTGCGTTAATACAAGAAGGTCACAAACCTGATTTGATTAAGCGTGCTCAAATCGTGGTTTTCTCTTCTGCCATAAAAAAAAGTAATCCAGAGCTAAAAGAGGCAAAAGCAAGGAATTTAATCATTGTGCCAAGAGCTCAGATGTTAAGTAGCATCATAACCGGATACAGAAATATTGCTGTTGCAGGCAGTCATGGTAAAACTACAACCACAAGTCTGTTAGCAGAGATCTTTATCAAAGCTAAAAAAGATCCGACTTATGTAGTTGGTGGAAAGATTTTAAGTGGAGGTAAAAGCTCAAATTTAGGAAAAGGTGACACAATGATTTTTGAGGCAGATGAAAGTGATGGGTCATTTTCACATTTTCATCCTGATGTTGCCCTTGTTACAAATGTTGATAATGATCATCTGGCATTTTATAAAAATGATTTAAATAATTTACATAAGGCTTTCAAGCATTTTCTAAGAAATATACCTTTTTATGGGCATGCAGTTATTAACGGAGATGATGCCAATCTAAAAAAAATCTTAAAGTTTGTAAAACGAAGATTTATAACTGTAGGTTTTAATAAAAAAAATGATTTTATAATTTCTAACCTTGCGGTAAAAAATAAATTTCAAACTTTTCAAATAAGGTCCTCCACCAATCAAAGATTTATAACCTTAAGAACCCCATTATTCGGTAAGCACAATGTTTTAAATTCATCGCTTGCAGCAATTACTGCCCTAGAAGAGGGAATTAATAAAGCATCAATCAAGGCAGCAATTAAGGAATTCAAAGGTACCTCAAGACGTTTTGAGGAGCATATAGTAAGAATTAATAATAAGAATACAATTATGGTTGATGATTATGGCCATCATCCAGCTGAAATAAATGCAACTATTGAGGCTGTGTATCAAAAATTTGGTTCAAAGAATATTTGTATGTTTTTTGAGCCACATAGATTTTCTAGAACGAAGCAATTATTTAGTGATTTCGTTAAAGTCCTTTCAAAAATTTCAGAGGTACATATCTTTCCTATTTATCCAGCCTCGGAAAAACCTGTTAGAGGCATTACTTCAAAAAAACTTGTAAGCGAGATTAATAAGATAAATGGAAATGCATATTTAATTGACAAGCAGTCTGTTAAGGAAGTGCTTTATGAGAGAAATTCAGTGCCTGATGTGATTTTGGTGCAAGGTGCAGGAACTATTGCAGAAATAGCTTCATTAATAAAAGAATATGAGTGATAAAAAAATTGCGATTCTGACAGGTGGCTCATCATCAGAAAGAGAAATCTCTTTAGAGTCTGGTCAAAATATTCATAATGTTTTGCTAAATAAAGGCTTCAATTGTGAATTGATTGATTATCTTAATCTTGAAGATCTAAAAAATTTAGAATCCTTTGATAATGTATTCATAGCAATGCATGGATATGAAGGAGAATCTGGCAGCTTGCAAAAAGAACTCACTAGGCTTGGAATAAAATTCACCGGATCAAATGCAGAAGGTTGCAGAAATACATGGAATAAAGATATTTTTAAACAATTGCTGATAGAAAATGATCTTCCAACTCCTAAAAGTTTGGTTACTACAGATATCTTAAATTATGAGTTTCCCTCAGGTTTTTTTAAGGATAACTATTTTTTTGTAAAGCCAGTGGCTGATGGCTCTAGTTTAGATACTTTTGAAATTTCTTCTGAGCAAGACTTTGAATCTGCAAAAATGTTGATAAAGAATTCTTCCCAAGGATTTCTTCTTGAGGAGAGTATTAAATATAAAGAATTTACCGTAGCTATCTTACAAGATCAGGTCTTACCTGTGCTTGAAATAAAAACTCCGAATGCTTTTTACGATTATGATGCCAAATACATCAGTGATAAAACCATTATCACTGAGTCTGAGTTAGGCTCTACAGAAATGAAGGCAATACAAGATCTTGCTATGGATGCTTTTATGATTAGTGGTTGTAGTGGATGGGGAAGGGTAGATATTTTACAAGCAGAGGATGGATCTTTTTACGCAATCGAAATTAATACTGTGCCTGGAATGACTAGCCATAGCCTTTTCCCTAAAGCTGCTTCATTAGCAGGAATTAGCTCAGATGTGCTTTTAGAGAAAATAATGAAAAAATGAGATTAGTTTATTGGTTTTTATTATTAACTTTCCTTGCGGCTTGCTCTAAAGAACAAAATATTTCAATTCATTTTAATGATGAAGTCTTTCTTGATGCTCAAATTAATTTCGTGAGACAGCTAGAAAATCTTGATAGCCTTAGCGTTACTTCAATAAAAACAATCTTAGCTGAGCAAGACTGGATTGAAAGCTTTTCTTTAAAACATGAAAGTTCCCAGAGTACAAAATTAATTCTCAACAGCAGGTTGCCATTACTAAATTGGGAGAAAGCCTATCACGTAGACAAAAACCTTAACATTTTTAGTTCCCTGGGGAAGACACTAGATATTCCAATGATTTCGGCCCCTTATGACAAGTTAGCTGATTGGGTTTTTTGGCATGATTTATTTAAAACTGTTCTTGAGGATCATGGCTTAACAATGAAAGAAATAAGATTTATTTACGGAGCAGGGTGGGAAATTGAAACTGATGATTTAATCATAAAAATCGGAAGCATAATCAACCAAGAAATATATGAAAAATATCTAGAAGCTTTAAATTATGTATTCAGAAAGAACTTAAATCCTAGTATCATGGATTTAAGAAATTTGAATGGAATTGCCCTAAGTTATGCCAAAAAATAATTCAAAAAATGAAACTGACTTTCTAGTAGCCCTTGATGTGGGTACATCTAAAATTGTTTGTTTAATCGGTCAAGTTATAGATTCTCATTCTATTGAGGTAATCTCAATGGGAAGTTATCCCTCTAGCGGATTAAAAAAAGGGGTGGTGGTTAATATAGATGCAACTACTGATGCCATTCAAAAATCAGTTGACCAAGCAGTTTCATCTTTTGATGGAAAGATTAAGAATGTTTATGTTGGTATAGCAGGCCAACATATCAAAAGCCTAAATTCCCATGGCATTGTTCGTATTGAAAATAAGGAAGTTACATCAAAAGACATAGATGGGGTAATTGATATGGCTCAGGATGTTTCTATTCCTTCTGATCAAATGCTATTACATGTTTTACCAAAAGAATTTTATATTGATGATCTAGACTCTATTAGAGAGCCTTTGGGCATGTCTGGTGCAAAATTAGGAGCACATGTTCATTTAGTTACTTGTGCTGTTACAGCCATGCAGAATATTGAAAAATGTGTAAGAAGAAGTGGCTTAAATATCGATGGCTTCGTATTGGAGCAATTAGCAAGTTCATATTCTGTTTTATCTGATGATGAAAAAGAGCTTGGTGTCTGTCTTGTAGATATTGGTGGTGGAACCACAGATATTGCTATTTTTAATAATGGCTCTATAACTTTTACAGGGGTTATTCCAATTGCTGGAGATCAGGTTACGAGCGATATTGCGGTAGCGCTTAGAACTCCTACTCCGCAAGCAGAAGATATCAAGCAAAAGTATGGATGTGCAGTCTCTGATTTTACTCAGGATGATGAAGTAATTGCAGTACCAGGTGTTGGAGGGAGGCCCCCAAGAGATCTTTCAAGGCGATCACTTGCTGATATTATTGAACCCAGATATGTTGAACTTTTTGAGCTCGTAAAAGCAGAAATTGAGAGAAATGGATTTGAAAGCAAAATTCCTGCTGGAATTGTACTAACAGGCGGCACCTCTCAAATAGAAGGAGCCGTCGAGCTTGCTGAATCAATATTTCAAACCAGTGTACGATTGGGCTCCCCTGAGAACTTTACTGGTATGGAATCAATATTGAAGAATCCTATCTATGCAACTTCTCTTGGCTTGTTGGGATATGGTTTTGATCGTTTGAAGCAAGGGTATTCTCTTGAACAAAACACTACTCTTTTTCAAAGAGCATTCGGTTGGTTGAGAAACAACTATTGATAGAAAATAAATATTGTTTATAATTCGCGTTCCTTGGCTGTAATGGCAGCCTGCTAAACCATAAGGAAAAGCATGAATAATTACGAATTAACACTTATAGTGAACCAAGACTTAGAATCTAGGTTCGATATTTTCAAAGAAAGTTTTGACAAGTCTTTATCTGAGATGGGATTTGATATTGCTTTTACTGAAATCATTGGGAAAAGGTTTCTTGCTTATCCCATTCAAAAAAATACCAAGGGTCTATATATAATTTATCAACTCACCGGCTCTCCTGCTGCAGTCAGTGATCTAGAAAATAAGCTCAAATACGATAACTCTTTGTTGAGATACTTCTTACAGAGAGTGGAAACCCATACCCTTGCAAATTCTTTTTTAACTGAAGATACCATTGAAGCTAACAAAAAAGCTGAAGCAAAACTTGCTCATAAAGCTAAACAAGACGCACTTGAAGCTCAAGCTAAAAAATCTAATGAGCAATCTGAGGCTTCAAAGGACGCTAAAGTCACAGAACCCGAGCAAGAGTCAGAATCTATCAAAGAAGAGAATGAAATTTCTGATAAAGATACAGAAATTGATAATTCAGGATCTGATGATAATTCAGAAACCAACGAAGACGAAGTAAAGGAGTAATTTATGAAATCTGTTAAATTACCAAATAAATTCAACCATACTAATTTAGATGTTCTAAAGCAGTTTATAACTGAAACAGGAAAGATTATTCCAGCAAGAGTTTCAGGAGTTAATGCTGCTCAACAGCGTAAGATTACACAATCCATTAAGGTTGCAAGGTTTTTAGCTTTACTCCCTTATACTGACCAACATAAATAGTCCTATGAAAATTATATTACTTGATAAAGTCATTCATTTAGGTGAAATTGGTGATGTTGTTGATGTTAAGTCTGGCTATGCTAGAAACTTTTTAATTCCACAAAAGAAAGCAATGTTTGCCTCAAAATCAAATTTAGAATTTGTTGAGAGCAAGAAAGTAGAATTAGCAGCTGCTTCTGCTGATGAGGTTACTAAAGCTCAAGCAGTTGCAGACTCAATTTCAGGAACCAAAGTTACTATTGCTGCCCAAGTTACCGAGGAAGGAAGCTTGTATGGGTCCATTGGTACTAGAGAAATAGCCTTGGCTTTAGAAGAATCTGGTCACCAGATTGAAAAAAGTTGGGTGCAACTTCCCGATGGAGCTCTCAAGGAAGTAGGAGAATTTTTGGTAACGCTTGCAGTGCATCCAGAAGTTACTGCTGAAATAACTGTAATTGTATCCTCAGAATAGTTGTCAACTTTTGGATATGGTGTAAAAATCGTATCCTATGCCTGAATCTATAGAATTATCTAATCAAGCACGAAACTTAGAACAAGCAGTTTTAGGTGGATTGATGCTTGAGACAGAGCGTTACGATTCAGTTAGTCTCATAATATCCCATGCTGACTTTGAAGGAAGAGATCACCAGCATATATTTGAATCGATGGGAGAATTGGTTAATTCCAATAAACCTCTTGATCCAATAACAGTTTCTGAGCGACTAAACAGCAAAAATCTTTTAGGGAGATCAGGCGGTAGAGATTATTTAATAGAGTTAGCTGCTTCCTCACCCTCTGCTGCAAACTTAGAAGCTTACGCAGAACTGATAAGGCAGAAATCTATTTCACGTAAACTTTTGCATATCAACTCAGAAATAGCTGAACTTATTAAAAATCCTCAAGGAAAAGATGCAGCAGGATTGCTCGATGAAGCTGAAACTAAAATCTTCTCTTTAAACGATGAAGCAAGCAGGACAGCATCATCAATTATGCCCTTAAAAGAGCTTATTCGTTCCTCAATGGATAAGCTAAATGAGCTATCTAAGAAAGGATCATCTCTACTTGGCTCATCAACTGGATACAAAGATTTAGATAAAAAAACACAAGGCCTTCAAAAAGGCGATCTTATTGTGGTTGCAGGGCGACCTAGTATGGGTAAAACGTCTTTTGCCATGAATATTGCTGAAAACATGCTGATTGATAAGGAAGTCAAAGGTTCAGTATTAGTTTTTAGTTTAGAGATGCCGGCTGAATCACTCACGACAAGACTGTTGGCGAGTCATGCAAAAATTGATCAACAAGATGTAAGAGCTGCTCGTTTATCCAATGATCAATTACAAAAATTTATGGAATCATCTGCTGAGCTAAGAGATTTACCATTATTGATAGACGATAGCTCAATGTTATCTCCTATGGAATTAAGGGCTAGAGCGCGAAGAGTTTACAGACAAAGCGAAGACGGCTTGGCTTTAATTATTGTTGATTATCTGCAGCTTATGCAGTTACCTGGCTCAACAGAAAGTAGGGTTAATCAAATTTCAGAAATTTCGCGGTCATTAAAATCTCTTGCAAAAGAGCTAGAAGTTCCAGTGATTGCCTTATCTCAGCTTAATCGTGCGGTTGAGCAAAGACCTAACAAAAGACCAATGATGGCAGATTTAAGAGACTCAGGTGCTATTGAGCAGGATGCCGACGTAATTTTCTTTATTTACAGAGATGAAGTTTACAATGAAGATTCTGAAGAAGGTAACAAGGCTGAGATCATTATTGGCAAGCAAAGAAATGGCCCTATAGGAACAGTCGATCTTACTTTCCTTAAAGAATTCACTCGTTTTGAGAACTTTGCAGTAGATAGCTTTTACGATCCTTATCAATGATTGAGCCCAAGGCCGAGCTCTCAGTCGATTTTGAAATTATCCAATCCAATATAAGCTATTTAAAATCTCTTCTTCGAGAGGGCGCCTTCATGGCCATTATTAAAGCAAATGCTTATGGTCATTCCTTAGAAGATTTTGTTAAAAACCTTGATGATATCGTAGATGGTTATGGGGTAGTCAGGTTAGAAGAGGCACTTGCTATTAGGAAGAACTCTGTAAAGCCAATCTTATTAATGCAGGGTCTATACAATGAAGAAGGTTTTCAAATCGCAAGCAAAAATAATCTTTCAATTACGATACATCATCCTTCGCAGCTAAATTTAGCCAAAGAGTTTAATTCGAAGTTAAATTTATGGATAAAATTCAACACTGGTATGAATAGATTGGGGTTTGAAGTAGATGATTCAAAAAAACTCATAGATTTTAACCAAGAAGAAAATTGCCTTATGAGCCATCTTGCTTGTGCAGATAACCCCGCTGATGAAATGAACCGTAATCAGTTTGCTTTATTTGAAAAAATATCAGAAAGCTTTAATAAGACTTCAAAGAGCATATTAAATTCTGCTGGCATTATTCATTTTCCTGAATATAGCTTTGATTGGGTTAGGTGTGGCATCGCAATGTATGGAGGAGTTCCTAATGAATATCTTAAGACTGCTATGACCTTTAGAAGCAAAGTAATTTCAATTCGGAATCTCAGAAAAGGAGAAAGAATAGGTTATGGTGGGAGATATATTGCTTCAGAGGATAAGAAAATAGCTGTGATTTATTGTGGCTACGCAGATGGATATCCTCAAAATGCTCTGGATGGCACAAAGATTTTAATAAACTCGCACGAATGTTCAATTTTAGGAAGAGTGTCCATGGATTTAATTACCGCAGATATCACAGAATTGCCTAACATCAAGGAAGGGGATTGGGCCACACTTTGGTCTCCTGAAAATAGCATAAATCTTGTATCTAATTATAATGATTTAATATCTTATGAATTAATGACTAAAATAACTAATAGAGTTATTAAGAGCACATAATATGGAAGTAGTAAAACTAAAAGAAGCTCCAAGACAAGTTCGTTTTCACGATGATCTTGAGCCCTATCTGAATAGAGATCACGTAAAGGATATTGCTGAAATATTTAACACACCATTAACTGGATCATACAATTGGGATTACACTGATCAAGATAACAGAATAAAGAAGCTATACGAGCTCGGTAAAGAGCTAAATTGGAATTCTGAGCTTGACGTAAACTGGGACAGACCAGTTGACCCATTAACCGAACCTATCCCGATCTTTTGGGATGATTTTCCTGCTTATCAAAAAATGTCAGATGACAAGAAAGTTGAATTTCTTAGGCATAGAAATTGCTGGAGCATGAGTCAGTTTTTACATGGTGAACAGGGCGCCTTATTGGTTGCCTCTCAGTTGGCAACATGCGCTCCTACCTATCAATCAAAATTGTATGCTTCATCCCAAACTTTTGATGAAGCTAGGCATGTTGAGGCATTCAATAAATATATTCAAACAAGAATTGGCTTCATGTACCCCATTGGGAATGCCCTCAAGTCAATTCTTGATAAGATACTTACCGATCATAGATGGGATCTAAAATTTATTGGGATGCAACTTATTATAGAAGGTCTTGCATTAGCGGCTTTTCAATCCTCTCGAAATTTAGCAAGGGATCCTGTTCTTTACGATATGTTGGGGCTTATTATCAGGGATGAAGCAAGACATGTTACGTTTGGAGTTAATTATCTAGAAGAATTTGTGCAAACGCTTTCAGAAAAAGAAAAAGAGGAAAGGGCTCAATTTGCTTATGAAGCATGTTATCTCAGCAAAGAAAGAATGCTATCGGTTGATGTATATGAATATTTTGGCTGGGATGTTAACGAAGCAAGGGCTTTCCAGATGGAATCTGAAATATTTAAAACATTCCAAAAGCTCCTTTTTCAAAGGGTAATGCCAAACCTTGCAAGGATTGGTCTGCTCACCGACAGTGTAAGAGAAAAATTTGACGAGCTAGGAATTTTGCAATTTGAAGATAGCCCCTCTGATGGAGATATTGATTGGGCAGATCTATCTAGGCCATTATTTGCAGACTAACTCAAAATTTGTTTTTATTCATATCATAATCTGTTATTCTGTATTCCCATCTAGACATTAAAGATGGCTCATAAAAAATTCGTTTTTGTTACTGGCGGCGTGGTCTCTTCTCTTGGGAAAGGTATTGCTGCTGCTTCACTTGGCACCCTCTTAGAATCACGAGGATACAAGGTAACTCTTATTAAAGTAGATCCTTACATCAATGTAGATCCTGGCACTATGAGTCCTTTTCAGCATGGTGAAGTTTTTGTAACTAATGATGGAACTGAGACAGATCTTGATCTCGGTCATTATGAGAGATTTGTTAGGTTTCAAGCATCTTCAAAAAATAATTTCACAGCCGGCAAAGTGTATGAGCAGGTCATCAAGAACGAGAGAAAGGGCAAGTATCTTGGCGGAACTGTCCAGGTCATTCCTCATATCACTGATGAAATCAAAAGAAGAATTAAAGAAGGCGCTAAGGATTCAGACATAGCAATCGTTGAAATTGGTGGAACAGTTGGGGATATAGAAAGCCAGCCCTTTATCGAAGCCATACGACAAATGACACTTGAACTACCAACTAATGCAACAGCTATTGCGCATTTAACACTGGTTCCTTTTATAAAAGTTTCTGGAGAGCTTAAAACTAAACCAACCCAGCATTCTGTAAAAGAACTCAGATCATTGGGATTGCAGCCCGATTGTTTGATTTGTAGATTAGAAGAGGAAATTCCCAGGGAAGAAAAGAAAAAGATTGCACTATTTTGTTCAGTAGATCCCAAGAATGTAATTTCTATGCATGATGTAAAAACTGTTTACAGCATTCCTCTGCTACTTCATGAGCAGGGTGTTGATAGCATTCTGCTAGATAAACTAGGGCTATCTAAAAAAAGAAGACCGCAGTTAGGCGACTGGCAAAAAGTTGTTAAGGCTAAACTTAATCCAAAAAGCCAAGTCACTATTTCAGTAGTTGGTAAATATGTAGATTTGCATGATTCCTATAAATCATTGAATGAGGCACTTGATCATGCAGGCATCATTAATAATGCAGCAGTAAATATAAACTTTGTAGATGCCTCTAAGATAACTAAAAAATCTATTAATGCTCTTCTAAAAGACTCAGATGGAATCTTGGTTCCAGGTGGATTTGGCGAGAGAGGTATAGAAGGGATGATCATGGCTTGTAATTTTGCCAGAGAAAAGAGTATTCCTTATTTCGGGATTTGCCTTGGAATGCAGATTGCTATCATTGAGTATTCAAGAAATGTTCTTAAGCTTAAAGGTGCTAATAGCACAGAATTTGATCTTGAAACCAAGCATCCAGTAATTGCTATGGTAACTGAATGGAAAGATGCGTCAGGCAAAAAAGAGAAGCGCTCTCAGGATTCTGATTTAGGCGGGACTATGCGCTTGGGTGGTCAAGAATGCAAGCTTAACAAAAAATCTTTGTCTTATAAGCTCTATAAAAAAGACAGTATTGTTGAAAGACATCGCCATAGATATGAGGTTAATCCAAATTATCATGATGCCTTTTCTGATCAGGGATTAAGCGTTGTTGGAACATCAATTGATGAGAAGCTTGTTGAAATGATTGAAATTAATAGCCACCCTTGGTTCATTGCTTGCCAATTTCATCCTGAATTTACCTCCAATCCAAGAGATGGACACCCTTTATTTAATGACTTTATAAAAAAATCTATTAAGCTTAAAAGATGAATTCTATAGAATTATCCGATTTTCAGATCAGCAATCATCAACCTTTATGCATTATTGGAGGAGTGAATGTTCTAGAGTCTGAAGATTTGGCTATGAGAGTTGCAGAGAAATTCAAAGCAACCACTGAGCAGCTCAATATGCCTTGGGTTTTTAAGGGATCATTTGATAAAGCAAACAGAAGTTCATTAGATTCATATAGGGGTCCAGGGATTGATAAGGGCTTAGAAATATTAACAAAAGTAAAAGATTCTTTTGATGTTCCCCTCATAACAGATATTCATGAGCCTTCTCAAGCTGCTGCTGTGGCAGAAGTGTGTGAAATTATTCAAATTCCTGCCTTTTTATGCCGCCAAACTGATTTGGTTACTGCTGCTGCTAAGACCAATCAAATTATTCAATTTAAAAAACCTCAGTTCCTTGCAGCTCATGAGATGAAAAATGTAATTAATAAATCTATTGCTGCAGGTAATAATAAGAATATTCTTTGCGAGAGAGGAAATTCATTTGGCTATAACAATCTGGTCGTAGATATGCTCAATTTTCAAGTCATGAAAGAGCTTGATGTCCCAGTTATTTTTGATGTAACCCATTCTTTACAACTTCCAGGTGGCCTTGGTTTTGCTGCCGGAGGAAGAAGAGATCTGATGTTGCCTTTAGCTAAATCTGGCGTTGCACAGAAAATTGCTGGCATCTTTCTAGAAACGCACCCAAACCCAGATGAGGCTAAATGCGATGGTCCTTGTGCTACACCCTTAGACCAACTACCAAAAGTTTTAGAGGAATTAAAAGCCTTAGACGATTTAATTAAGAGCCAATCGTAAAGTGTCAAAGATCTCAAAAATTGATGCTATTCAAATTCTTGATTCTAGGGGCGTACCTACTGTTTCCGCTAGAGTTTCTTTGGATTCAGAAATTACCGCTTATTCCATGGTTCCAAGTGGTGCTTCCACTGGAAGCAGGGAGGCAGTTGAGCTGAGAGATAAAGCACAACCCTTCAAAGGAAATGCTGTCTCCAAAGCGGTAAATAATATTAACTCAACTATCAATCAATCCCTTGCAGGCGAGAGCATCTATAATCAGCAAGCAATTGATCTGCTTATGAATAAGCTTGATGGCACTCCTAACAAAGCTAATCTAGGTGCAAATGCTATTCTTGCAGTTTCACTGGGCGTATTAAAAGCTGCTGCAAATGATCAAAAATTACAAATGTTTCAGTATGTTAATGCGCTTTACAGAGAAATATTTTCTACAGAGCTAACTATGAATTTGCCCATACCCATGATGAATATCATTAATGGCGGAGAGCATGCAAATAACAATATCGATATTCAAGAATTTATGATTATGCCAATAGGAGCCAGTTCCTTTGCTGAGGCTGTAATGTGGTGTGCTGAGATTTATCAGGCATTAAAATCTGAACTTAATTCAAGTAAGCATTCAACTGCTGTTGGCGATGAGGGAGGTTTCGCACCAAACTTACGCTCTAACAGGGAAGCTTTAGATTTAATAGAACGATCAGTAAAAATAGCTGGCTATAATTTTGGAACTGATATTGCCTTAAGTCTAGATTGCGCTGCCTCAGAATTTTATAGGGATGGAAAATATATATTACAAGGAGATAACTCCTCTCTAAGCTCTATTGAATTTGCAGCATATTTAGATGAATTGGTAGGAATGTACCCTATAGTTTCTATTGAAGATGGTATGGATGAAAACGATCGAGAGGGTTGGAAAATACTAACCGATTTAATGGGATCACGTTGCAAACTTGTTGGAGATGATCTTTTTGTAACAAATGTAGATGAGTTGCAAAAAGGCATTGACGATAATATTGGAAATGCAATTTTGGTTAAAATTAATCAAATAGGAACCATAACTGAGACCTTAGAAACTATTAAATTAGCTAATGCAAATAATTACTCAGCTATCATGTCTCATCGTTCAGGTGAAACCGAAGATAACTCTATTTCTGATTTAGCCGTCGGCTTGGGTGTAGGGCAGATCAAAACAGGCGCGCCCTGCAGATCTGATAGAAATGCCAAATACAATAGGTTGCTTTGGATTGAAAATGATTTCCCAGAAATAAAATATGCAGAGTTCAATCTGGATTAGTATTCATACTGCTATATCCATCTTTATTTTGTTGGGTTTATTTTGGGCACTCTATATAGGAAATGAAGGAGTAGCGCTCAATAATGAACTGCGAAGTGAACAAGCTGCTTTACAAGTCCAATTAGAAAATCTCATGGATCAAAATAGAAACCTTGAAAATCAAATCAGAGAAATGCAAAACTCAGATCTTTACATTGAAGCATTTGCAAGAAGTAAGCTTGGATTGGTGAAGCAGGGAGAGGAGTTTATTCCAAACAAGGACCTTCAATCCAATGAGCCAAACTAAATTTTCAGTTATTGTTCCTGCGGCAGGAACTGGCACACGCTTTAAATCAAACATGCCAAAACAATATTCTGGATTAGGCGGCACCACTGTTTTAGAGCAGACTGTAAATTCTTTTACTTCTCATGAAGCAGTTACAGAGGTGATCTTAGCAATTTCCGAATCTGATAGTTTTTTTCAGAATCTTATTTTTGAGAATCATGAAAAAATTAAAGTTGTGTCTGGCGGTCAATCCAGACAAGATTCAGTAAATAATTGTCTTGTAGCAGTTGACCAAGACATTGATTATGTAATTGTTCACGATGCTGTGAGACCATTTTTTTCTATTGAAACAGCCCTTAATCAAATTCAGCACCTCAAAGAATTTGATGGAGCAGTGCCAGTAATTGGAATTCCTGATAGTCTTAGGTCTGGTGAAGGAATGAAGCCAGTTGATAGGTCAAGCATTTTTGCAGTTCAAACTCCACAAATCTTTAAAAAAAGCTCTCTACAAGATGCTTTTTCAAAAAAAATTGAGGATAGCCTTGATTTTACGGATGAATCTCAATTACTTGAAGCGTATGGATACAAGATTAAATTTTTTGAAGGCGAGCCTGCTAATAAAAAAATTACATACCCAAGCGACCTTTATTCAATGCCATCTATGGATCATAGGTTTGGGCGCGGGATAGACTATCATTTGTATAAGCCTGGCAGTGGATTTTTCTTAGGAGGAGTTCAAATTGATTCAAATTATGAAATTGTTTCTCACTCCGATGGAGATGTATTACTTCACGCTTTAGCTGATTCTATTTTTGGTGCAATAGGATTAAGGGATATTGGATTTTATTTTCCTGATTCAGACCCATTAAACAAAAACCTCGATAGCAAAATTATTTTAAATAAAGCCTTAGAGTTATTAAAAAACAAAAATGTTAAATTGAATCAAATTGATATAACTATAGTTTGCGGCGTTCCTAAAATAAGTCCCTATGTGGATGCAATCAAAGAATCGTTGAGTATTTTGTGTAATGTTGCCTCCGAAAACATATCCATAAAGTCCACTACCACAGAAGGGCTTGGAGGAATTGGACATGATAAAGGAATTGCAGTTTTTGCATTAGTATCAGTTTTTAAATAATGGCTATTTTGCTTACCAACGATGATGGATTTAATGCATTAGGCATTCAAGAAATTTATAAGAAACTCAAATTAGAGGATGATATTAAGATAGTTGCTCCTAAAGACAACTGTAGCGGGATGAGCGCCTCAATAACCTTAAAGAAAGATATTCATTTAGAAAAAGTTGATAATTCAAGCTACATAGTAGATGGAACACCTGCAGATTGCAGTTATTTAGGCTTAACTTCACTTTTTCTAGGCGAGATTTCTCAAGTAATTTCTGGGATTAATCTTGGTGCAAACTTAGGTAACGATGTTCTCTATTCAGGAACCGTTGGAGCAGCCCTTGCGGGAAGGGGGCTAGAGCATCCTCCAATTGCAATATCGGTTGCCTCTTATACTCCATTAGACATAGATTTTATATCCGAACTTAGTAGCAGGCTGATTCACAACATCAGATCTAAGAATTTAAGTTCAAATATTCTTGTGAACATAAATATTCCAGACATAACAGAAAATCAATATAAGGGCATAAAAGTAACAAAGTTAAATCATGTAAGACCTATATCCTTTCCTAAGCTGATTGATGAATCTAATAGAAATCCCATTTTTCAAATAGGCCCTTCAAGCATTCCCTCACACGTTCCTGATAATACCGATGTTCATGCAGTAAATTCAGGTTATGTCTCTGTATCTTTTCTTGATTACACATTGTCAATCGATTCTTCGGAACTTCCACAAAATCTAGAGATAGAATTAAATGAATAACTCTGGATTTACCTTCTCAAGAGTAAGAGAAAAGATGCTCGAAGAGATGCTTAATTTAGGTGTTCAAGACTTTAGAGTCCTAGATGCCATGAATAAAGTAAAAAGACATATTTTTGTAGATGAGGCACTTCATTCAAGAGCATATGAAAATATAGCTTTAACTATTGGCTATAAACAAACAATTTCTCAACCATTTACTGTAGCAAGAATGACAGAAGAGCTAATAAGGGATCACAGGGGTTCAAAAAAATTTAGTCGATTGCTTGAAATAGGCTCTGGCTGCGGTTATCAGAGCGCAATACTTTCCTTTTTTGCAGACGAAGTAGTAGGTTTAGAAAGAATTCAACCCTTGGTAATAAAAAGTAGAGAAAACTTAAGAACACTTGGCATCAGAAATGTTTTGATCAAGCATGCCGACGGTATGGCTGATATTTCAGATCTGGGGAAATTTGATGGCATTATCTGTGCAGCAGCTCCGATTGTTTTTCAAGATCATTTGTTGGAAATGATAGGGATTGGAGCAAAGGTAATAATCCCTGTAGGAATTGCGGGCCAACAAAAATTACATGTATATACAAAATTAGAAAATGATGAATTCTCAAGTCAGGAATTAGATGCTGTATCATTTGTACCTATGCTTAATGGAGTTTCGGCTGGCGATTAAGGATGAGTAAGTTGCGCTACTTGATGGCTGGTGTATTTATGGGGTTTGCGGAGCTAATACCTGGAGTATCTGGCTCAACTATCGCCTTATTATTCAGAGTATATGAGCATATCATTATCTCTGCTAAGGCCCTAACTAGCTTTGGATTTTGGCTAAATCCCATTCATGAATTCAAGAAATATGATTTGCTGAGTATTTGCGTGCTAATGCTATCAATGGCATTAGGAGTTTTACTATTCTCTAATGCTATTGTTTATATATTTGAAAATTATACAGAGGTTTTTAATACCGTAATTGGTGTAACCATGCTGGTTATTTCTGCATATATTGTCTATAGAGCAACTAACAGGGAACTTTCATTAAATTTACTAGTTACTTTGGTTGTGGGTTTGCTCTTTGGCTATATCTTAGGAAATTTTAATTTTAGTTCTTCTGAGATATCTATCATTACTCTAATTTTAGCGGGAGTCATAGCCTTCAGCTTTTTTATTGTTCCAGGCATTTCTGGGAGCGCAATCTTAGTCGCACTTGGCTTTTATGAACTAATTATTAAAGCCATATCAGAACTTAATTTAGAGATATTAATACCCTTTGGATTTGGCTGTTTAATATCCTTAATAGTTCTGCCAAGAGTAATCTTGAATATCTATTCAAATTACAAATCATCTCTTGATATGTTTTTTGCTGGCTTAATTCTGATTTCAGGAATCCTATTGTTTTGAAGCCAATCTTTTTTTTATCGGCATTATTTTTGATTGGAGGCTGCCAACTAATTAGCAAATCAGACGAAATTAATCCGAACCTTTTTCAAACATTAGCTTCCTCAGATTACATTTATGAGGTAAAAGAGGGCGATAGTCTTTGGAGCATTGCCAAAGAAAATAATCTTTCCATTAAAGAGCTACTTCAAAGTAATCCAAAAATAAGATCAAGCTCCATTTATCCTGGAGATAAGATCTTTATTAGCGCTGCTTCTGAATTAATACAATCTAATGTTTGGAGATCGCCTCTAGAATCAAATCAGAAAATGCAAACTTCAGATAGTTGGATTTTTTTTTATGGGGCAATTGGAGAACCTATCAGAAGCACAAAAGCTGGCAAGGTTGTAGCAGCAGGATCTGTCATTCCAGGATATGGAAATATTGTTCTTATGGAGCACGAGAATCAATTTCTAAGTTTCTATGGGCATTTAAAAGAAATATTGGTTAACGAGGGTGATAATATTTCTGAAGGAGAGGCTATTGCCACGTTAGGCCAAACTGAAGCAGCCAGACCAATGCTAAGGTTTCAAATCAGATATCAAGGAAAGCCAGTAGATCCAAAAAAAATAAAATTTAAGTAGATTCTATCTTTCTAAGAGATGCTTTTTGGGCAATATGTCTTTGTATTCTTCTGCCTCAGGGAGCGGAGGAATTTGTTCTGTAATATTTGGCCAGATTTCAGCTAGTTCTGCATTAATTTCAATAAACTCAATTTGATCTTTTGGTAATTCATCTTCTGAAAAAATTGCATCAACAGGACACTCTGGCTCGCATAAAGCACAATCAATGCATTCGTCTGGATGAATCACTAAGAAATTTGGACCTTCATAAAAGCAATCTACAGGACATACTTCAACACAGTCTGTGTGTTTGCATTTAATGCATGATTCAGTTACTACAAAGGTCATCTGGCTATCTTTTGATGTATGATTTTACCAATGATTTATTTTTTAGCTAGCAGAAAAAAATAAAAAATAATTGCAAAACAGAACGATTTTATTATACTGTATAAATATACAGTAGGAGTTCACTATGAATGATAAAACTAAAGAAAATAGATCCAAACAGTTAACCGAAACCCTATCTCAAATCGAAAAGCAATTTGGAAAAGGTACTGTTATGAAGATGGGTGAGCGGGAATTCGTTGACATCCCTGCAGTGTCTACTGGTTCTTTGGGATTGGATATTGCTTTGGGTATTGGTGGGCTCCCTAAAGGAAGAGTAATAGAAATCTTTGGTCCAGAGTCATCTGGAAAGACTACCTTGACTCTTCAAGCCATTGCAGAGTGTCAAAAAGAAGGAGGCACAGCTGCATTTATTGATGCCGAGCATGCGCTGGATCCTTCTTATGCTGAAAAATTAGGCGTCAATGTTGATGAATTGCTTCTCTCACAACCAGACACGGGTGAGCAAGCTCTTGAAGTTACAGACATGCTTGTAAAATCAAATTCAGTTGACCTAATAGTTGTAGATTCTGTTGCTGCCCTTACACCCAGAGCAGAGATTGAGGGTGAGATGGGTGATCATCATGTAGGCCTTCAAGCAAGGTTAATGTCCCAGGCCTTAAGAAAGATTACCGGTAACATCCAAAGATCAAACGCAATGGTTATTTTTATTAATCAAATAAGAATGAAAATAGGGGTAATGTTTGGAAATCCCGAAACTACAACAGGGGGTAATGCTCTTAAATTTTATTCATCTGTGAGACTTGATATTAGAAGAATTGGATCAGTTAAAGATGGAGATGAGGTTATTGGTAATGAAACTAGAGTAAAGGTAGTAAAAAACAAGGTTTCTCCTCCCTTTAAGTCTGCTGAATTCCAAATTATGTATGGAGAAGGAATCAATGTTGAGGGCGAGATACTTGAATTTGGTCAAAAACTTGGACTTATTGAAAAGGCTGGTGCTTGGTACTCATACAACGGCGAAAAGATTGGCCAAGGAAAGAATAACGCGAGTATCTTCTTAAAGGAAAATGCAAAAATAAGAAATGCTCTCTTGAAGGAAATAAGAACTTCGTATATCGCCCCTAAGAATAAAACCAAAAAATAGATTTTTCTTACTAAGAAAAATTATGTAGTATATCTGTTCTTTGGAGTGATATATGGCAGATACAGCATATCTTGTAGCAGCAGTTAGAACTGCTGGCGGTAAAAGGGACGGAAGTCTTTCTAAATGGCATCCAGCAGATCTCGGAGCTAAAGTTCTTGATGAATTGGTGGCAAGAACGGGAATTAATCCCGCCGATGTTGATGATGTTATATTTGGTTGTGTAGATCAAGTTGGCGCTCAATCTGGAAACATAGCAAGGAATTCTATTCTATCTTCGTCTCTTCCTGAATCTGTGCCTGGAACATCAGTTGATAGACAATGTGGATCCTCTCAGCAAGCAATTCATTTTGCTGTGCAAGCAGTTATGTCTGGAACACAAGATGTTGTCATTGCAGGGGGTGTTGAGGTTATGTCCATGGTTCCTATTGGAGCTAGTATTAAAGATGGATACGAAGCAGGGCATGGCTTACCATTTGACTCAGACGGAATTAAGCAAAGGTATCCAGGTGTCTTTTTCTCTCAATTTACTGGTGCGGAATTAGTTGCTGAAAAGTGGAAGTTATCTAGAGAAACATTAGATGCCTTTGCTCTTTCAAGTCATCAAAAAGCAGCTAATGCTACGAATGAAGGCTATTTTGACAAAGAAATTTTACCTATTGCTGGGAAAAATTTAGAAGGGATGACAGACCTAGTTCTGAAAGATGAAGGAATTCGCTATGATGCTTCATTAGAAGCTCTTGCTGGATTAAGAACTGTTACTGAAGGCGGGGTAATTACTGCAGGTAATGCCAGCCAGATTACAGACGGCGCTGCAGCAATTATGGTATGTAATGAAGCAGGACTAAAGAAAATCTCTTCTGATCCTATGGCTAGGTTTGTAGCTATTAGTGTTGTTGGAGATGATCCTGTGTTTATGCTCACTGGACCAATACCAGCCACTCATAAAGTATTAAAAGTTGCTGGACTTTCAATTAATGATATTGATATCTATGAAGTGAATGAAGCTTTTGCTCCTGTTCCGCTTGCTTGGGAAATTGAAGTCGGTGCACACAGGGATAAATTAAATGTAAATGGTGGAGCAATGGCTCTTGGCCATCCTCTTGGAGCTACCGGAGCAAAACTGATGACTACACTAGTCCATGAACTTCACAGGCGTGAGGGCAAGTATGGTCTACAAGCTATATGCGAGGGCGGCGGTACAGCCAATGCAACAATTATTGAAAAGCTTTAATTAAGAATTTCTCTATTTCAGAATCCTTTAGCTCAGTTTTATCCCCATTTCTAGAAATGAGCTCTATTGTTTTATTTTCGGTATAGCTTTTACCAATAACAACTGCGTAAGAGGATCCTACTAACTCAGACTCTGTAATTTTTTTACCAAATCTTTCTTGACGATCATCCAACATTACTCTGAGCCCTAATTTTGAGAGATCTTTGTAAAGCTTCTCAGCAAAAATGAAAGTTTTATCAGATGATTCTTTAAAAATAGGCAAAATAGATATTTGTATTGGAGCTATATTCTTAGGCCAAATAATCCCTTTATCATCATGGTTTTGCTCAATAGCTGCAGCCACTATTCTTGAAACTCCAATTCCATAGCATCCCATTTGCAGGGCTTGACGATTTCCATTTTCATCTAATACCGTTGCATTCATTGCGCTTGAATAAACATTGCCTAGTTGGAAAATATGTCCAACTTCTATTCCTTTAGCTAGCTTGATTTCTTCTTGTGAATCTGGGAATGTTTTGCCTTGCAATGAATCGATACTTTCCTTCTCATTGATTAATAATTCAGCATTAATAGCAATTTCTGATTCTTCGCTAAAGGCTAGGGTGTCTTCTCCACTTTCAGCCAATACATGAAACTCTTCTGAGATTTCTCCTCCTATTGCTCCGGAATCGGCTTTAACAATTTTATACTCTAGACCCAGTCTATTAAATATAGCTTTATAAGCCTCTCTTATTGTTTGATAAGTATTATTTAGACACTCTTGATTGAGATGAAAACTGTATGCATCCTTCATCAAGAACTCCCTTCCTCTCATGATTCCATATCGTGGTCTTATTTCATCACGAAATTTTGTTTGGATTTGAAACAAGCTTAAAGGCAGCTCTTTGTAACTACTTAAATTATTTCTTATCAGGTCTGTAATTATTTCTTCGTGAGTAGGTCCTAGGCAAAAATCTCTTTCATGCCTATCTTTAAACCTTAATAATTCTGGACCAAATTTATCCCATCTTTTGGAATCCTCCCACAGATCTCTTGGCTGAACCATAGGCATAAAGATTTCTTGAGAGCCTGTACTTGCCATCTCCTCACGAACAATATTCTCTACCAGTTTTAATGTTTTAAAGCCTAACGGTAGCCAATTATAAATTCCAGAAGCAACCTTTCTTATCATTCCAGACCTTAATAGCAACTGGTGGCTGATTACTTCAGCTTCAGCAGGAGTATCTTTAATAAGAGGAGCAAAATTTTTGGAGGCAAGCATAGTATTGAGGTTACACCATTTAGTTTATAATTCTATATTTTTTTAGAGGACTTATGCCTATTTATGAGTATAAATGCTTAAAATGCAGCCAACAATTTGAAATATTACAAAAGATCTCTGATGAACCGCTTAAAAAGTGCGAAGATTGTGGAGGTGAAGTAAAAAAACAAATATCTGCTCCTGCCTTCAGATTAAAGGGATCAGGATGGTATGAGACTGATTTTAAGACAGGAAGTAAGAAAAATTTATCAAGCGCAGATGATTCATCCAGTGGAGCAGCTAACAAGAAAGATTCAGGAAATGATAAAGTAGACAAGTCATCTAAAGAGAAGAAGCAGGCAAATTAAAATGAGAACAAATTATTGCGGTGAAATAAGAACTGATGATATTGGATCGAGCATTACAATTTGTGGTTGGCTCCATAGAAGACGTGACCATGGAGGAGTAATCTTTCTTGATATAAGAGATAAAACAGGGATAGTGCAAGCTGTTTTCAATCCTGATCATGAAGGGGCATTCAAAATTGCTGATGGTTGCAGAAGTGAATATGTATTGAGCATAACAGGAAAAGTACATGCAAGATCTGAGGATACAGTGAATGCTAAAATGAAGACTGGAGAGGTAGAAATTCTTGCTGAGAAAATACATATTTTTAGTAAAGCAGTGACTCCTCAATTCCCATTAGACGAGCACCAAGAAGTCAATGAAGATGTTCGCTTAAAGTACCGTTTTCTAGATTTAAGAAGACCGGAATCACAGCAAAGAATTATTAAGCGTTCTAAAATTGTTTCAGAAATAAGGCATTATCTTGAGGAGAATGAATTCTTAGAGTTTGAGACTCCGATTTTAACCAAAGCTACCCCTGAAGGAGCAAGAGATTACTTGGTTCCAAGTAGAGTCAATCCAAGCAAATTCTATGCTCTCCCTCAGTCGCCACAATTATTTAAACAACTCTTAATGATGTCTGGGTTTGATAAATATTATCAAATTGCTCGATGTTTCAGGGACGAAGATCTCAGGGCAGATAGACAGCCAGAATTTACGCAAATTGATATAGAGGCTTCCTTTGTTTCTGTTGAAGATATTATTGCTTTAGCAAGCGGCATGATTAATTCCCTCCTTGAAAAATTTACAAATTATCAATTACAGGAAATTCCCAGATTATCTTATGCAGATGCCATTGAAAGATACGGCTCTGACAAACCGGACCTTAGAATACCGCTTGAGCTAGTAGGTATTGAAGATTTAGTTAAAAATGAGGAATTTAAAGTATTTTCTGATCCTGCCAAGGACCCTAATAGCAGAGTTGTAGCTTTGAAAGTTCCAGAAGGGAATAATTTCACTAGAGGGCAAATTGATGAATACACAAATTTTGTTGCTAAGTTAGGCGCTAAAGGTTTGGCTTATATCAAGGTTAATGATGTGCAATCTTTTGAAGGCCTCCAGTCTCCCATACTGAAATTTCTTTCAAAAGAATGCGTGGAAGCTTTGCTTGAGAATTTAAGCGTAAAAACGGGAGATTTAATATTTTTTGGAGCAGGCGCTTCAAGCGTGGTTAACTTAACAATGAGCAGTTTAATAAGAAAGATTGGATCAGATTTAAATATGTACACCCGAGAGTGGGCTCCTCTTTGGATAACAGATTTTCCAATGTTTGAGCGAGATAAAGAAGGGAACTTAACTTCTCTTCATCATCCATTTACCCTGCCTGTAAATGGTATTTCTGACTTATCTTCTCATCCAGATACTGCGCTTGCATGCGCATACGATGTTGTTTTGAATGGTTATGAGATTGGAGGTGGTTCTTTACGAGTTTACGATGCTGAAACACAAATGGAAATTTTTAAGATTTTAAATATTAGCAATGAAGAAGCGAAAGAAAAATTTGGTTTCTTATTAAGTGCTCTTGAATCAGGTTGCCCGCCTCATGGTGGTATTGCGTTTGGTTTGGACAGAATAGCAATGCTGTTGACAGGTACTCAAAATATTAGAGACGTCATTGCATTTCCTAAAACACAAAGTGCTACTTGTTTATTAACTGACGCACCTGGCACTGTATCTAATGAACAATTGGATGAGTTGCATATTGAGTCTACTTTCAACGAGGATCAATAATGGCTGGTCACTCCAAATGGGCTAATATCAAACACAGGAAAGCTCGACAAGATGCAAAGAAGGGGAAGGTTTATACCAAATTAATAAGAGAAATTACTATTGCTGCTAAAAGTGGCGGTCCTTTACCAGAGGATAATCCTAGACTGCGATTAGCTTTAGATAAAGCAAATGCTGAGAACATGCCAAAAGATACCATCAATAGAGCTATTCAGCGAGGTGCTGGCAATGATGATAATGCAAATCTTGAGGAAGTAGTTTATGAAGGCTATGGACCAAGTGGAGTAGCTATTTTAGTTGAGACCATGACAGATAATAGAAATAGAACCGTTGCTGAAGTAAGACACGCTTTTACAAAGCATGGAGGAAATCTAGGAACAGATGGCTCTGTTGCCTACCTCTTTGAAAAAATTGGTTCAATTCAAGTTAAGACATCACTGCCCGAAGAGGAACTACTTGAACATGTTATCGATGCAGGGGGAGATGACCTAATTTATTCTGATTCTGAAGCTGAAATCTATTGCTCCTCAAACCTATTGCACGAAGTCAATGATTCTTTGAAAGAAAAAGGATTAGACATCGATTCGACGCAAATTATTATGAAACCTACAACTACCGTGGAAGCAGATAACGAGCTTGCTGAAAAAGTTATTAAATTAATAGACTTCATTGAGGACTTAGATGATGTTCAGGAAGTTTATTCAAATGTAGAATTTCCAGATAATTTTTTTGAAGAATAGTGGCCATTAATTCAAGGACCAAAGGTGCAAATTTTGAAAGGGAAATCGGCAACCTCTTACAAGAGGCATTAAGCCTTAAGAACCCAGTAAGAAGAATCTTAGAGCAAACCAGAACAAAAGAACTACCAGATCTAAAACTCGGAAGATGGTGCCTTGAGTGCAAGAGATATGGCGCAGGCTCCGAGCCTTTAGATGATTGGTGGGAGCAGGTAGTCAATGCTACCGGAGAGAATGAATTTTCTGCATTGATTTATAAATTTAATCGACGCCCCATTAAGGTTAGGATTTTAGCCTCTACTTTAAACTCCCAACTTCCTGCAAATATTAAGGTAGATTTGCTTTGGGATGATTTTTTAGTGGTTCTTAAAGAGCGTTTTCAAGAAGATATCTTGATTCATGAAAGCAGTCCAACAAATTAAACCTTTTGCCGTTAAGGTTTTTGTAGAAGATACTGATTTCCAGGGGTTTGTTTATCATGCGAACTATCTAAAATTTTTTGAAAGAGCTAGAAGTCAGTTTCTTAATGATCTTGGTTTTTTTCAAAGCGAAGACAAAGAAGGGTTTTTCGTAGTGAGAGATATTTCTATCACATTTATGCAGCCTGCAAAACTTGAGGACAGGCTTTTGATAGAGTCAAAAGTAGAAAAAGCATCAAAAGTAAGGTGTTTTTTTTATCAAAATATATTGAGGGAAGAAACTATAATTGCTAAAGCCAAAGTTGAGGTTTGTTATGTAAATCGCGAGCATGGAAAGCCAATCCAATTTCCAAAGGCATTTCTTGATAGGATAGAGTTATGAATGAATTGAATTTAATACAAATGTTTTTAGATGCGACTTTGATTGTTCAGTTAGTAATGATCATTTTGCTAGCTGCTTCAGTTGTCTCTTGGCTTGTTATTTTTGAGAGATGGCAGTTTTTTAATAATCTTAGTAAGTTGAATAAATCCTTTGATGAGATCTTCTGGGATAGTAAAGATTTAGAGGCTTTACATAAAATCAGCGAAAGCAGGAAAGAAAATGGCAGCACGCAAAGAGTTTTTCAAGATGCCTTGCTTGAATATTCAAGGCTTAAGCAAGACTCTGTAATTTCAGTGGAAGATTTAGTAAGCGTCCAAAGATCTGTAAAGGTAAGAGTAGCCAAAGAGGACGAAAATTTAAATAAACACTTGCAACTCCTTGCTAACATTGGATCAGTTAGCCCATACGTTGGATTATTTGGAACGGTTCTTGGGATAGTAAATTCTTTTGTTGGTTTATCCGATGCTACTCAAGCAACTATCAACGCAGTTGCTCCTGGTATCTCTGAGGCATTGATTGCTACCGCCTTAGGTTTATTTGCTGCAATACCTGCGTTGATTGCATACAACAGGTTTGTATCACTTGCAGATCAGCATATTAAGTCGCTACTTATTTTTGGTGAAGAATTAGTAAGTATTTTGTACCGTGAAGTAACTAGAAAATAGTAACTCAATGCTAGAACAAGAATTAAATAAAAGAAGACTGCATTCAGAAATTAATGTTGTTCCATATATTGATGTAATGCTTGTTTTATTAATTATATTTATGATTCTCTCTCCGTTACTCATTCAAGGAGTGGATGTTGATCTTCCGCAAACCGACACTACCAAAATGACTATTGAAAATGAGCCTTTGGTAGTTTCTATTGATAAATCGGGAGAGTATTTTTTAAATCTTGGAGAAGAATTGCTTCCGATGCCTCTTGTAGAATTACGCTCTAAGGTTTCATTAATTTTTGATGCAAATCCCGAAATTGAGATTGTTATCAAAAGTGATAGATCTGTTCCATTTGAAAAAGTGGCACAAGCTTTAGCATCTATTCAAAGTGTTGGCGTACAAAATGTCGGAATTGTTACCACGGGCTATGATTCATAATCCTGCTTACCTAAAAAGTGGCGTTTTCTCATTTTTAATTCATGCATCTATTTTTTTATATGCTTATCTTCAGTTTGATAACTTTGGAAACAGCAAGGCCCTTATTCATACGCCTATCAATGTATCATTGATTCAAGAGCAAACTAAGAAACCTTCCCAAAAGTCTCCTTTATCAAAACCAGCAGCACAAATAGAAAATGCAGATACCTCAATTAATGAATTCAAATCAGCGCTGCCAATTCTATCGTCAACAATAACAGATGTAACAAAGGTTGAAATATCGCAAGAAGAGGAAGTATTTAATGTCAATGAGGAACTAACTCTTCAATATTTTGTCAATATGATTATAGGTTCAGTTGAAGCAG
>VMDH01000003.1 GCA_008080945.1 Gammaproteobacteria bacterium
CACCTGCTTTGCAAGCAGGGGGTCCGCGGTTCGATCCCGCGTAGCTCCACCATTTTTCTTATTATGCCTCAAAACATAACACTCATTGGTATGGCTGGTTCTGGCAAATCAACCATTGGTAGCATCCTTGCTAGTCAGCTAGATAAGACCTTTATTGATAGCGACAAACTTATTGAAGAAAAGTTACAACAACCCTTGCAACAAATTTTGGAAGAGAAGGGTTACCTTAAATTAAGACAAATAGAAGCAGAAGTTATTCAAAACATTGATATGGAAAATGCTGTGCTAGCCACAGGCGGCAGTGCAGTCTATAGCCCAGAAGCCATGGAGTATCTTGCGCAGCAATCAAGCATCATTTACTTGCAAGTGCCACTCTCAATTATTTACGAAAGAGTAGATGATTTTGGCAGCAGAGGATTTGCTAAACGTCCTGATCAATCAATCGAAGAAGTCTTCAAAGAGAGAGTTATGCTTTATGAGAATTTTGCCAATATTGTTATAGAAAATGTTTCTTCTGCAGAGAGTTGTATTCAGGAAATACTGAAGCAGCTAGGATAGTTTGCCAAGTTGCTCTATAAGCTTGGATTAAAATTTAATGCACCCAGAGCATTTGCATAGCCACCATTTTCATGGAAGTGGCCATTGAGGCTTGAAAGAGCTAGCCTTGAGTTTATTCCCTCTCTTATTAAGCTTAAATTTGCTGTTCTTCCAACAAAATAGACATCTTGTAATTGCAGAATATGGGCATACAAAGCTGCTGTAGTGCCAATGATTTCGCCAATCATATTCCCTAAACTTGCAGAGACATTTTCCATGGTATCTAAACCATGTTCTTTGGTATTACCAAAATTAACCGCGGTGATATCCCCAGGCAAGCTTCCAAGTTCAGTAACCACATCATTGATTAATAAATCTATCTTTCTTCTATTACCTTTTGTTCCAAATTCATTGAGCTCGAGTCCATTAGCATTCCCAGTTAGGAGTTTACCCAAGCCTTCAAAGGTACCACCGCCGACAGCAATTCCTCCAAGATGAGTGCATTTTGATTCATTGAGCCAGACACATGCCGTGCCTGTTCCAGCACTTACTATCAATGCATTTTGATTGAGATCAAAAAGTTGTTTAGCCCCAGCAGCAATAGCATCAATTTCTGCAACTTTGATAACCTCCGTATCTTTGTATCTAGATGGCAAGCTTGCAGATTTTCCTCCAGTAACAAAAATCCTTTCTATGGAATTGGTTACCTTGAGAGCTTTAAATGTTTCACTTAATACCTCTTCTTTACCACTAAGCAGAGAGTTGCTAGCCATGGAATGGAACTCATGAGAACCACGATCAATGATTACATCTGTATTGGTAATTCCAAAATCTATAGCTACCTTCATAATTCTATAATTTTGAGGTTATGAGGAGAGATTACTCTTTTTCGCTTTTGTTTTCGACATCCTCAGGAGTCACATCAATAATCTTTGTACCATCTCGCTGTTCAGATACATTGTTAGCTTTTTGGCCTTGCCAGGGACGTTTCCCCCACTGCACTCTATCGTTTCTATTACGTTGCTTTTGTGACGCTTTTACTTTGCCTAGATTAAAGAAGATAAATAACGAGAGTATCGCAATAAATGAGAAGAATACCGTATTCAACTTATCTTCTGGATTGAAGTTTGGCTAACAATCTCAAAATTTCTAAGTATAGCCACACCAAAGTAACCATGAGCGCAAATGCTCCGTACCATTCCATATATTTTGGTAACCCCATTTCTGCACCCTGTTCTATAAAGTCAAAATCCAATACCAGGTTCAGGGCTGCAATCCCAACTACAAATAGGGAGAAACCAATTCCAAAAAGACCGTTACTGTGGATGAAGCCAATTCCACTCCCAAAGAAAGACATTATGATGCTTACCAAATAAAGCAATGCAATGCCTGCTGTAGCAGAAAATAGCATCAATCTAAAATTTTGTGTGGGCAAGATAAGTCCGCTTTTATATGCAAATAATAAAGATGCCAAGATTCCAAAGGTTAACCCAATGGCCTGAATCACAATGCCTGGGTACTGTGATTCAAACATCATAGAAATTCCTCCAAGCGCAATTCCCTCTAAAAGAGCATATGCAGGAGCTCCGATATGAGCATTGCGGGGAACAAATGAAGTATACATCGCCGCAATAAAGCCAAGAATAAGGCCCATCCACATCAAGCCAGGATTGGACCATCCAATAAATGCTCCTCCAAAACAAAGCGCTAAAAGAATACCGGTTTTATTAACTGCTCCATCTAAGCTCATAGCCTGTGAGCCAGCAAAATCTCCTCTTTGAGAAAATTTTTCCCCAAAGACAGGATTGCCTGATCTACCAAATGTATCTAATGCTGCATGACGTGACATAAATTACCTCAACTAATAAAGTATTTGTATGGGCATTTTAGCAAATTTAAAGCCTTGGATAGCTTTAGAGTGAGTCGATCCATGCTGAGACAATTTCTAAACCTTCTTCATCTCTAAGTGCGCGTCCCGATTCTGGCATCATGATGCCCGGATCTAAGGAATGCATTCTTGCTAATAAAATAGACTCCTCTGATTTTCCAGGAACAATTGAATAGCGTAAATTAAAGCTACCTTTTCCTGTGGCAACTGGTTTTTTATAAAAGCCTAGATGCTTGGTATTCTCTTCCTCTAGGGTTAGGTAGAGTCCTGTAGTGTCTGCTGAGCCACCTCTAATATGGCAATGTGCACAGTTAATATCTAAGTAACTCCTAGCACGCGCTTCCATGTTCTGAGAATTATCAAAATAATTTACCATTTTGTTAAATACCAAATCTGTATCAATCCATCCAAGCTGCGCCCATTTTTCTAATTGATTCATTTTTCCAGAATTGTATTGCACCATAAGATCCATATTTCTTGCTTTAGGTCCTATAGGGGTCATGACACCGTTGAGTTGATGACATTCTTTGCATTGATTCTTGTTGGGGGCACGATATCTGATAGAGATTAACTCACCACTATCTTTAGAGAATTGGGTTTGTATAGTTTTACCCACAAGACTTAATTTGGCATCCGTTTGATCATCGTTCCAAATATAGCCAACGGCTTCCCAACCATCATTTGTGTGGATCAACAGTCTTGTCTCAAGCAATTGCTTCTCTAGACTTGAGGAAGCATTTTGATAAGAAAAAGTTTTTATAAGGGTAGTGCCAACAGGAAATTGGAAAACCTTATCGCTCTCAAAAGTAAATTTTGAATTATTTGGTACATAAATAAATCTTTGCTTATCTGTGTAATCAGAAAAAAGCTGACTACTTAATTGGTAGGGAAGAACATTTTGAGCAGGGACTTGGTTTTTTAGATCTTTGAAAAACCCGTACTCAGAGAGGTTTTGCAGAAACTTTCCCTGCCTAAGCGCATCATCATCCAATCCCAGAATCGAAGTAGAACAAAAAAGCAGAAAAAGGGATACGAGCTTATAAAATGGCATCTATTTCAATGACTTCTAGAGGCTGGATAGTTCCTTGAAACTCAGCATGATCTTTTCTTATAGGATCAAAAAAAGGCAGCATGTATTTAATTGGGTCCAATACTAATAAAGAGGTATCGGGACTTTCCTTGATAACCATTTTTTCGTTTTCTGTTTGTCCAAAGAGCATTTGTGAAAACGGAAGCACTCCATCCCAAAAGATATCTGCCATTTTGCCATTAGAGAGGTCGTACAAAATTCTTGCTAATTCATTAGATTCGATATCGGGTTTGTTACCGTTATTAATATAGGAGTTGTTATGCACTTGGATTGATTTTGGATGCGGATAATAGTTTGCATCTTCAAAATCATCAGCATAGGAAACTATTGCTAATCCTGTGGTGCCATTATTCTCAATATCGTTATCAAATATTTCTACAAAAGAATTTGCCATCACCATGATTCCTGTGCCGCTTGGAACTTCGCCAACAATATTTCCCTCAGGAGCAAAATTAGGGGTGTTGTTATTGATTACCTGGTTTTGAAACACGCGCACATGATGCCCGCCTTGTTGAGGCAGATCAGGCAAATCAAAAACTAGGATGCCGCCAGTATTTTCTGTAGCTACATTGTCGTAAACATCTGCATAGAAGGAGTTTTCAATTTCTATCCCTGCTACGTTATGCTTAGCAAGGCTATTTCTGACGATAATATTTTTAGATTGACCAACATAAATGCCCGCATCCGATGCTCCAATGGCAACGCAATCGTCAATCAAAACATTCTCAGATTCAACAGGATAAAGGCCGTAAGCACCGTTCTTTGAATCGGGTCCATTAGTCCATTCTGTTCTAACTCTAATAAAATGAATATTTTTTGAGCCTTTTACTTTAATGGCATCGCCTTTGGCATTCTCTATGCCAAAGTCTAATAATCTTACATTGTCTGAAGTAACCGAGAGACCTTGGGCTCCGCTTAATTGATCAGTAAAGTCTAGAATAGTTACATCTCTGCCTTCACCTTCAAGAGTGACTCCATCTCCATCTAACGACAAACTATCTGCTAAGAGGAACCTGCCAGCAGTCAGTCTGACAACGTCACCCGGCTGAGCAAGTATGAGAGCTTCTTGAATTTCTTCGTAAGCATTAGGGGAGGGTTGAATGAGAAAAATGCTTGCGTTAGCACTCAGAGAGCTGAGTGCTAATACGAGTGCAAGAGACTTAAACAGTTGCAGGGATTGAGCCAAATTTTTCAAGAGGTTTTTCTAACTCGTTCCAATCGCATTCAAAATCGTCGGGAGCATTTTCAAATTCAAGCAAACCAAGCTCTTCAAACTTTGGACGAATGTTATCGGTTAATAAACCAATTCTTGATAGGTTTGGAATGACTCTTGAAAATAGAAAGTTTCTAAAATTATCCATTGATGAAGTTTCTAGAGCAAATACTCTTGCCTCTTCTCGGGTCATGCCTAGGAATTTTTCCATAGCGCGAGTATTTACTAATCTTTCTCTTGAAATAACACATGCTTCATAAGCAAATTGTGCTCTGTCCTCAACCTCTTCAGGGGAAAGCGTCTTCACAAAATCTTCTAAATAGTTAATTCCAAATGTGACATGCCTTGCTTCATCACGAATGACGTAATGCAGAAGTTGCTCAAGCAGAGGATCTCTGGTTTGCAGTTTCAGCATATTAAAGGCTGCAAGCGCTAGTCCTTCGATAATAATTTGCATGCCAATGAATTTTAAATCCCAGCGCTCGTCGGTAAGGATCTTATCTAAGAGCATTTTTAAGTTGGGGTTGATTGGATAATGCATTCCAAGCTTATCTTGTAAGTATTTATTAAATACTTCTACATGCCTCGCTTCATCAAATGTTTGAGAGGCAGCGTACAACTTGGCATTGTAAGTAGGCGCGCAACTAACAAGTTGCGATGCTACTAAGAGAGCGCCTTGCTCTCCATGTAAAAATTGAGAAAGAAGTTCGGCTGTTTCATGCCTATCGAATTCAATTTTTTGTTCTTCGGTTAATGCTTCAAATTCAGGAAGCTGTTGGTGCGGGGCTAGACCAGCGTCCACCAGCAATTCGTCTTTAGGATGGTTATAGTCCCAGTTTAAATCAATAGATCCATTCCAATTTAGCTCTTTACCAAGTTCGTATAGTTTTTTTATACGATTATCGGCTACGGAATAATCCCAATTATATGAGCCTGTCAGCGGTGTATTAAAAATCTCAGCAACATGCTCTACATGTTTTGGTTGTAAATCCAGATCTTCATCAAAATAAATGATTTCACTAGGGTTAGAATTAACTTTCTTAATTTCCATAATTTTTCGTGTTATATGTTTACGGTGTAAACATTGATTATAATACTTTTGAATCTTTTAGGCAAAAAGACCTGTGAGCTGCTCAAGTAGAGTTTCACCAAGGTCTTCAGCTCGATTTATAGTTATGGATCGCTCGTAATACTTAGTAACGTCATGCCCAATACCAATAGCCAAGAGTTCGATTTGGTTTTTGGCTTCAATTTCATGAATTGCAGTCTTCAAATGATGATCTAAAAATCCACTATTGTTCGCAGAAAGCGAGCTATCATCTACTGGAGCTCCATCAGAAATCACTATCATAATTTTTCTGGTTTCGGGTCTTCTTAATAACCTTTCTTGAGACCAATATAATGCTTCTCCATCAATATTTTCTTTTAGCAGGCCTTCTCTTAACATCACTCCAAGATTTCTTTTAGAGATTCTATAGTTTTCATCTGCAGCTTTAAAAATAATATGCCTTATGTCGTTTAGCCTGCCTGGATGAGCAGGGCTTCCTTGACTTGCCCATAATTTTCTCGATTCACCGCCTTTCCAGTGTTTTGTTGTGAAGCCAAGTAATTCTGTTTTAATAGAGCACCTGTCCAATGTAGCTCCGATGATATCCACACACACTGCGGCCAACGAAATGGATCTACCCCGCATAGAACCAGAACAATCAATCAACAGTGATATAACCGTATCCTCAAAGTTAATTTCTTTTTCAATTTTATAACTTTGAGCAAATGCAGGATTGGCAATAACTCTACTTAATCTAGCTGTATCAAGAATTCCTTCCTCAAGATTAAAGTCCCAGCTTCGTTGTTGTTTTGCCTGCAAGATGCGTTGAAGCCTATTTGCCATTTTTCCAATAGTATTTTCATGGGGTTTCACTAGAAGATCTAATTGCTCTCTTAGCCGAATAATTTCTTCGTTGGTAGCTAGTTCCTTTGCAGCAATAATTTCATCAAACTCCCTTGTAAACACTCCATAGGGTTGGGTTTGTTCTATGTTTATTTGCAGTGGATTAAAAGCTTCTTCAGGATTTTCAGTAGCTGTTTCAATTTCAACTTGTTCAACAACCTCATCTTCTGTTGTTTCAATAGAGACGTCCCCTTCGCTTTCAATTTCTACTGGCAGTTCTGAAGCTGATGCGTCTATTTCTTCTGTTTCTTGATTCTGTTCATTGTCTCTGGACTCCTCTTCCTGCTCTGAAGATTCCTCTTCCTCACCAGCAAACGTATTAAGGCCTAAACCATCAATCATTTCTAATGCATGTTTTTGAAACGATTCTTGATCGTCGGCAGCCTCTAATAAATCATCAAAAATTTTATCTAAATCATTAAGCTCTTCGAATGTAGTGAGGTTGTCGATGAGCAATCCTGACTTGGCTCTTAATATGTAGGGAATATTTCGAATCAGTGAAGTAGCCGGTTCATTACTTAATTCGTCGCTACACCTATTTTCAATATTTTCTTTCATACCTTGATATTCTTTTCCAGCCAGAATATCGACCCTAGCCACCTCAAGTGAATCTAATAGCTGTTTTGCTTCCCTTGTTAGTTTTAGAGGTGCCAATTCTTTGTGCTTGAGCTGCCAAAAAACTTGTTGATCAATATTTCCTCGCCAAGCTGCTAATTTTTTTTGGCTGCGGGGCGGAGCAGTGAGAGCGATTGAACCCTGAATAGGTTTATGGCTATGAATAGCTTTATGAATTTTAAGGTTAGGGTCTTGGGTTAGAGTTTTTGCTAACGCGCTGTTAGCAGATTCAAGTGAGTCTCTTTTTTTATTCCATCCCACTTTACTTAGGGCCTGTCTTGGCTACTGCCACAACATCTTTGAAAATATTCTTCTACTATTGGCTTTTCTCCATCATCACATTTGTTTAGAAAAGATAAAGCAAACGAGTGTTCAAGATCATTAAAAATTACATAATTTTGTGCCCAACTAAGAACTGTTCTTGGGGACATAACCGTGGAAATATCTCCATTAGCAAAACCTTTTCTAGTTAGATTAGCTACTTGAATCATTTGTTTGAGTATGGCTTTCTCTTCTTTTGAAGAAAATGAGGTTTTCCCTAAAATTATTTTTTCTTCTTGCCCACTCTCCAGATAATTAAGAGTTGCGAGGATGTGCCATCTGTCTAGTTGGCCTTGATTGATTTGCTGGGTGCCATGATACAGGCCTGTCATATCTCCAAGACCTACGGTATTAGTAGTAGCAAATAGTCTAAAGGAATTATTTGGATGGATAACTTTATTTTGATCAAGCATTGTTAGCTTGCCGTCTACTTCTAGAATTCTTTGGATTACAAACATTACATCTGGTCTGCCGGCATCGTATTCATCAAATACTAGGGCTACGGGATTTTGTATAGCCCAAGGTAGCAAGCCCTCTTGGAAGGTGGTTACCTGTTTGCCATCCTCTAACGTAATAACATCTTTGCCCAGTAAATCTATTCTGCTGATATGACTATCAAGATTTATTCTTACCATGGGCCAATTTAGCCTTGCAGCAATTTGCTCAAGGTGGGTTGATTTTCCAGTGCCATGCATACCTTGAACCATTACTCTTTTGTTAAACATAAACCCTGCAAGAATTGCCTCTGTTGTGGCCTTATCAAATACATAGGATTCATCCACTGCAGGAACCCAGTCAGATAATTCTTCAAAGCCTTCAACCTTAAACGGCACATCAAGACCGAAAACCTTCTTAGTATCGATTATTTTTTTAGTTAGCTTTAACTCGCTTAAGTTAGATGTTTGCATATTTATTTTTTAAGATGGCTATCCTACCGCTTGATTAAAAAAACTTCTAGCAAAATAGGGATTATTGCACCTATACAAATTGAAACCATGGCATACTACGCCCCCTTATGAATCAGGCGCTAAAAACTACACTTGGATTATTTCAGTTAGAGCAAATTGACCGTGATTTATTTTCTTGGAGCGGAAACAGTGTTGGTTTTCAAAGAATATTCGGTGGCCAGGTAATGGCACAAACCCTTATTGCTGCCTATCAAACAGTTGAAGATCGCTCAAGACGAGCACATTCTTTCCACTCGTATTTTTTAAGACCGGGTGATCTAACTAGGAAGATAGTTTTTGATGTAGATCGCATTAGAGATGGAAAAAGTTTTACTACGAGAAGGGTGCGTGCCATACAAAATGGTGAAGCTATATTTAATTGTTCAATTTCATTCCAAAAACCAGAGAAGGGTGTTTCCCATCAAATTAAACTTGATGCAGTCCCTGGTCCAGATGGCTTAAAAAGCGAATGGGAGCTTAGATATGAAGAGCGCAAGAAAATTTCTAAGAAATTTTTACCCATGTGGCTCAGGGAGCGAGAAATTGAAATGCGACAGGTTGATCCCCAAGATTTGCTCAATCCAGTCAAAGGGGAACCAGAGCGTTTAACTTGGATTAAGCCGGCAGGAAAATTACCTAAAGATATAAAAATTCATCAAGCATTGCTTTTATATGTTTCCGATATGGGCCTCTTAGGAACAGCTGCCCAACCTCACGGCTTGAGCTTCATGAGCAAGAAATTTCAATCTGCAAGTCTCGATCATGCAATGTGGTTTCATGGAAATATAAATTTCAACGATTGGATCTTATATAAAATTGATAGTCCGGTTTCTGGAAATGCGCGAGGTTTTTCTAGAGGCTCGTTATATACGAAGAGAGGCAAGCTTATTGCCTCTACTGCACAAGAGGGCCTTATGAGATTATGGGATTAATTATTCCTAATTAGATCAATCATTAATTGAACTTTATTTGGTTCAATATCTGGTGTAATACCGTGGCCTAAGTTAAAAATAAATCCTGGATAGCCAGACATTTCTTCCAAGATAGCGTTCACAGCTTTCTCAATTTCTTCTTCATCACTTTTTAAAATTGCTGGGTTTAAATTACCTTGAAGAACATGTGAGCCCTTGAAAGCAGAGTTTGCTTTTATTAGATCTTGCGTCCAGTGTAAAGAAAGGCAGGTAACACCTTTAAGATCATTCGTTGATATCTCTCTGGGAGGCGCTTTTTCAAAAAGTATAATTGGAGTTGCTGAAGTAGTTACATCCTCTCTTAATAAGGTTATAAGTTGATTAGTGGGTTTCAATGAAAACTCTTCAAAATCTTCAACGGATAAAATATCTGCCCAAGAATCAAAGATCTGCACAGCTTGAACGCCGCATTTAATTTGCTCTTTTAAGTATTCATAGCAAGCTTGAGTAAGAATTTCAAGTAGCGTGCTAACAGCAGCAGAGTTTTTCTTGAGAAAATCTTTAGTCTTTATAAAATCTTTTGAGCCTTTGCCTTCAATAGAGTAAGCAGCAAGAGTCCATGGTGAACCGCAAAAACCAATTAGTGGTAACTGATTTGGTAATACTTTTTTGGTGGCAACTACTGCTTCATAAACATATCTTAACTCTTCATGAGGCACTGATTTAGGTAAGTTTTCTATATCCTTAATGGAAGAAATAGGATTGCTAAAAATGGGCCCATGCCCCTCTCCAAACTCTAATCCCAAACCCATAGCGCTGGGGATAGTTAAAATATCTGAGAACAGTATGCTGGCATCAAGATCAAATCTATTGATAGGCTGCAAAGCGAGTTCTGCACAAATTTCTGGTCTTTTAATCATGTCCAAAAAATTTGTGAAGTTTTTTCTTACTTGTTGGTATTCTGGCAAATATCTGCCTGCTTGTCTCATTAGCCAAATAGGAGGAGTTGCCTGAGGTTCAAAGTTAAGAGCTGCTATAAGCGATCGATTATTCACGAGACGAATTTTATAATAGATTTAGCTGCTTGCCTTCCTTCCCAAATAGCTGTGACTACCAAGTCTGAACCTCTAACCATATCTCCTCCAGCAAAAATCTTAGGATTAGAAGTTTGAAATTCAAATTCTTCGGATTCTGTAATTTTTACAAGTCCATTATTAAGGGTTTGGATATCTTGATTTGCAAACCAATCAGCCGGGCTTGCTCTAAATCCAAACGCCACAATCACAGCATCTGCCCTAATTATTTTTTCGCTGCCCTTTACTGGTATTGGTATCCTTCTCCCATTTATATCAGGCTCTCCTAATTCGGTTTCCATAACTTTAATTCCACTAACGACGTCGCTTCCTTCAATTGCAATGGGTTGGGTATTAAAGACAAATTTGACTCCTTCCTCAATCGCATTTTCTACCTCTTTTCTTGATCCCGGCATATTGTTTTTATCTCTTCTATAAAGACATGTCACCGACTTTGCTCCCTGTCTAATGGCAGTCCTATTACAGTCCATGGCAGTATCTCCTCCACCTAAGACAACTACATCCTTATCTTTTAAGTTGATAAAGGGATCATTGGTATTTATTTTTAATAGTTTCTTCGTGCTGCTAATTAAGTAATCAATTGCTTTAAAGCACCCCCTTAGATTTTCCCCCACAAAACCTCCCTCTAGCGAGGTATAAGTCCCCATCCCAAGGAAAATAGCATCATAGTTATTGACGAGCTTAGAGATCTTAATGTCTTTGCCAACTTCTGTATTGAGATGAAAATGTATACCCATGTCTTCAAGAATTTTTCTTCTTCTCTTAACAACGCTTTTTTCAAGTTTGAATTCAGGTATTCCAAAAGTTAGCAGACCGCCAATCTCGGCTTCCCTTTCAAACACATCACAATGAATACCATTTCTAGTCAAAACATCAGCACAAGAAATACCAGCAGGACCAGAGCCGATAATGGCAACCTTTTTATCAGTCCATTTTCTTAAAGTTAGATCAGGTTTCCAGCCTAATTCAAAAGCTTTGTCGGTAATATATTTTTCAATATTGCCAATAGATACTGCTCCAAATCCATCATTAAGAGTGCAGGCTCCTTCGCATAATCTATCTTGAGGACAAACCCTTCCACATACCTCTGGAAGACTATTGGTTTCGTGACAAAGCTCAACTGCCTCTAAGATATTTCCTTCATTAACTAGTTTTAGCCAATTGGGGATGTAATTATGAACCGGGCATTTCCATTCACAATAAGGATTACCACAATCTAAACATCTGTGGGCTTGGTTAGCAGCCTCTGATTGATTGTAATCACCATATATTTCAGCATAACTAATTTGTCGCTCTTGAATTGACTTCTTCGGAGGATCTATTCTTTGAACATCTATAAATTGGAAATCATTTTTTATAGGCTCAGAGATATTTGTTAAACCTTTATCAAACTCCCTTGGTGGGCTGACTTCAGTAGCTGAGATTCTATTATCCGTAAAAAAAGATTTTTGCCATTTTAATAAAGCCTCTTTAGCTTCTTCAAAATCCGTGATGGGAGCAAACGACTTAGTTAAGTATTTTTTATTAACTCTTAGCTTTCCATAGAAGTAGGGAGATTTAGGTTGGGTGAAAAGCATTACCCCTTTTGCAATTTTAAATTGCTTATTTTTTCTGATTTGCTTATTCATGAAGTATGACATAGTATGTCATTTTTATTTTATTTTCACCTATGAAGAGAGCAAATTTAGGGATTTATGACCCTAATTTAGAGAAAGATAATTGCGGATTTGGATTAATCGTCCAAAAAGATGGCATTAGATCTAGAGAATTGGTAAATCGATCGATTAATGGATTGATTAACATGACTCACAGAGGCGCTGTCGGTTCAGATGCTAAAACTGGGGATGGCTGCGGGTATCTATTTGATATCAATCATGATTTTTTCAGACAAGAAATTTTAAAAAACAATTCTGTTGAATTACCTAAAGTATTTGCTATTGCCCAAATATTTCACCAAAAGAAATTTAATACCTACCAAAAAGTTATTGAAGAAACTTTACAAAAATTTCATTTGGAAATTTCTCTTATTAGAGAAGTGCCAGTGGACAACTCCGTATTAGGAAACATTGCTTACACAATTAAACCAAATATTTCTCAAGTTTTTATTTCTTCAAAAGATAAGGATTTAAATACCCAAAAATTTGAGGCCTCCTTATTTGAAGCTAGGAAATTTATAGAAAATATTTTTGATCAGGAAGAAGATTTTTACATTTGCAGCATGTCATCCCAAACGATCGTCTACAAAGGGCTAATGATGCCGGCAGCTATTAAAAAGTTTTATCTTGATATTGCAAGTAATAAATTTACTGCAAAGGTTTGCTTATTTCATCAGCGATTTTCTACCAATACCAGCCCAAAATGGCACCTTGCTCAGCCCTTCAGAATGCTGGCACATAACGGTGAAATCAATGCAATTAAAGGCAATCGAAATTGGGCAAAATCTAGAAAAGGAAAATTTGCCTCTCCTTTACTTAATAATATCCACAAATTCAAAAACCTTGTAAACGAAACTGGATCAGATTCTTCAGCTTTAGATAATATGCTGGAGTTACTTTCAAAGGGCGGAATGAGTATTTTTAAAGCTCTTAGAATGGTTGTGCCACCTGCCTGGCAAAATATTCATGTTCAGGATCCAGAAGTCAGAGCATTTCATGAATTCAATTCAATGCATATGGAGGCATGGGATGGTCCTGCAGGATTAATCTTATCAGATGGCCGTTGGGCTATTTGTGCTCTTGATAGAAATGGATTGCGACCAGCGAGATACCAAATTACTGAAGATGGTTTTGTTACGATTGCCTCTGAAATAGGAATAGATAGGGTGGCTGATGAAGCAATAGTTGCTGAAGGCAGGGTAGGTGCAGGCGGCATTATGGGAGTTGATACTACATCTGGAAAGATCATTAATGAAAAGGATATCGATGGAGAGCTATCTAAAGAATATCCTTTCAGAAAGTGGTTAAAAGAATCAGCTACTTACTTAGAGAGCAACCTCCACCAGACATCTTCTGCGCGCATCAAAACTATCAGTAAAGAAGAGCTTTTGATTGCATCCAAATTTTTTCTGCTTTACACCGAAGAAAGAAACAGTGTAATCAAACCTTTGGCAGAAGACTCATCAGAAGGCACCGGCTCCATGGGAGATGATTCTGCATTAGCAGCCTTAAGCACTCAACCAAGACCTTTGTATGATTACTTTAGGCAGCAGTTTGCCCAGGTTACTAATCCCCCTATAGACCCAATTAGGGAAACCTCGGTCATGTCACTAGAAACATGTTTTGGCCCTGAGCAAAATATATTTGAGCAATCTTCAAGTCATGCCAGAAGGATTGTAACTACTTCCCCAGTGCTTTCCTTTAAAAAGCTTAACAAGTTACTTACTAATAAAATTTTTAGTGTCAAAGAATTTGAGCTCACATATCCAAATAGCACAAATTTAAAAAAAGCACTAAAAGATTTAATTTCTCAAACTAAAGCTGCAGTTAAGAATGGATATCAAATTATTCATCTTAAGGAGGAGCTTCCTGCAGAGGGCTTTCAGGGGATTCATGCTTTATTAGCAGTAGGAGCTGTTCATCAGGCTCTGGTGAAAGATTCTTTAAGAGCGGATGCAAATATTGTAGTAAGTAGCGGTTCTGCTAGAGACACGCATCAGATTGCTTGTTTGCTTAGCTATGGTGCAACAGCAGTTTATC
Organism: Gammaproteobacteria bacterium; assembly: GCA_008080945.1. GTDB lineage: Bacteria > Pseudomonadota > Gammaproteobacteria > Magnimaribacterales > D2472 > VMDH01. The sequence goes on from VMDH01000003.1 coordinate 14,263, forward strand.
CATGGCTTGCATTTCAGACCATCATGGATCTTTCTAATAAAAAAGAATTGGATGGCAGCCCGACTGAAAATTGTGCTAAATACCGCAAGGGAATAAACAAAGGTCTATTTAAAATTATTTCTAAACTTGGGATCTCAACTATTTCTAGTTACAGAGGATCTCAGCTTCACGAAATAGTGGGGCTGGGCGATGAAATTACAGATTTTTGTTTTACTGGTTCCACTTCAAATATTGGTGGCCTAACTTTTAGAGAGCTGCAACAACTTTCTAAAAATAATTTAGATTTTGCAAGATCTAATCTAACTCAAATAAGACCTGGAGGACTCATTAAATATGTGCACGGAGGAGAATTTCATGCTTTTAATCCGGAAGTAGTTAGAGAAATGCAAGACGCCGTGAAGTATAACGATCAGGAGTCCTTTAATAAATTTACCGACTTAGTCAATAATAGAAATCCTTCAATGTTAAGAGACTTATTGCAACTACAGTCTTCGAATCAATCTCTTAGCCCAGAAAAAGTAGAGCCAATATCTGCAATTCTTAAAAGATTTGATTCGGCTGGAATGAGTTTGGGCGCTTTATCTCCAGAGGCACATGAAACTCTTGCAGAGGCTATGAATTCATTGGGTGCCAGATCTAATTCAGGAGAGGGTGGCGAAGCTAAATCTAGGCATGGAACACTAAAGACCTCAAAGATTAAACAAATTGCTTCGGGTAGGTTTGGTGTCACACCTGAGTATCTTATCAATGCAGAGGTTCTGCAAATAAAGATTGCACAAGGAGCAAAACCTGGAGAAGGAGGTCAACTTCCAGGAACTAAGGTCAATAAGCTTATTGCTAATCTTCGTTACTCGATGCCAGGAATAACATTAATTTCTCCTCCACCTCATCATGATATTTATTCTATTGAGGATCTTGCTCAACTAATTTTTGATTTGAAGCAAATTAATCCTTCGGCATTGGTTTCAGTGAAGCTAGTGTCTGAACCTGGTGTTGGCACAATAGCCGTAGGAGTTGCAAAAGCATATGCAGATCTAATAACGATTTCAGGTAATGATGGAGGTACTGGGGCTAGCCCCATTTCATCCATAAGGCATGCAGGATCACCTTGGGAATTAGGACTCGCTGAAACGCATCAAGCTCTCCAATACTCTGGGTTAAGACATCTTGTTAGGGTGCAAGCAGATGGAGGACTAAAAACTGGATTAGATGTTGTCAAGGCTGCAATCTTAGGAGCTGAGTCGTTTGGTTTTGGGACTGCTCCTATGATTGCTATGGGATGCAAATATCTAAGAATTTGTCATTTAAATAATTGCGCCACTGGTGTAGCAACACAAAAAGGCGTATTGATTGATAAGCACTTCGTTGGAACCAAAGAGCGAGTAATGAATTATTTTAATTTTGTTGCTGAGGATGTTCGAAAAATTCTGGCTGAGCTTGGCGTTAAAAAACTGGAAGACTTGATTGGAAAAACAGAGTATTTGAAGGATATCTCTAATAATTTTGAAAACTTTAAAAATATTAATCTTGAGAAAATACTTTTTTCTTATCAGTCAAAAGATATGCCTAATTTTTGTATGGTGGATAAGAATGAACCTTGGGACAAAGCAAACTTATCAACAAAAATATTAAAGAATTTTTCAAACTCAATCAAAGCTGACAAAGACGATTCAATTTCGTTATCAATCACTAATACCGATAGGTCTGTGGGTGCAAATATTTCAGGCTTGATTGCAAAAGAATTTGGTGAGACTGGGAAAAAATCAATACACACCATTAATCTTGAGGGATGTGCTGGCCAAAGCTTGGGTGTTTGGAACGCAAAGGGGCTTGAAATTAACCTTCGGGGTAAAGCAAATGACTTTGTAGGCAAAGGAATGAATGGTGGCAAAATAACTGTTGCGCCAAAAGTGCATAAAACTGATGGACTAACTAGTCCCTTGTTAATTGGAAATACTGCTCTCTATGGTGCAACGGGTGGTGAACTATTTGTTGCGGGAAGAGTGGGAGAGAGATTTGGAGTTCGTAATTCTGGTGCCAGTGCAGTTATTGAAGGTGCTGGAGATCATTGCTGTGAATACATGACAGGTGGCAATGTCACCATCCTTGGCTCTGTAGGGTATAACTTTGCTGCAGGTATGACCGGAGGTTTTGCTTATGTCCTTGATCTTGAAAGAGAATTTTTTGATAGGTGTAATAGAGAGCTTGTAAATTTAGAACGAATAGTTGGCGAAGAGATGCAGGGCCATAGGGAATATTTAAGAAGCCAAATAAAAAAACATATCAAAGAGACTAAGAGTTCATTCGCTGAGCACATTCTTGATGAGCTTGATAGGTATGAACCCTATTTTTGGCTTGTATCACCAGCTGCTCTGAAGGTTAAGGACTTGCTGAAGGCAACTACAGCAAATGCTGCTTAATTAAAAAACTTTTTAAGGCTATTTATATTTTTAATAGCTACTATTTTGCATTCGCCAATGGCTTTAAGCTGAACTAAATTTACAAGATTGCTTGTATTTTTTTTATCTATTTTTATAAAAGGCTTAAGCTCATTAAAAGAGACCTTTAATTGTTTATTAAATTCAAATTTTTCCAATAATTCCTGTATTAGTTGGAAATCATCCTTTTTTAGCTTTAACATCTCCAAGCTCATTTTTGCTTCGTATGCCATTCCATAAGCAACTGCCTCGCCATGCATTAGCTTTGATCCAAAATAATGCTCAAGGGCATGACCAACTGTATGACCAAAATTTAAAAATGCACGAATACCTTGTTCCTTTTCATCTTTAGTAACAATTTTTGCCTTTATTTTTATAGATCGAGTAATTATTTTATTAAGATGGCCTGAATCTCTGTTTAAAATTTCTTTGCTGTATTTAAGCAGGTATTTTGCAAAGTTTCGATTATCTATCAGGGCATGCTTTATAATTTCGGCAAGACCCGATTTGAATTCTCTCGCCCCTAAAGATTCTAGAAATTCAGTATCAATTAGGACTCCTTTCGGATTATAAAAAGCACCAACTAGGTTTTTTCCAGACTTGAGATTTATGGCTGTTTTGCCCCCTACAGATGAGTCAACTTGAGCCAAGAGGGAAGTAGGTATCTGAATATAGTTAATTCCTCTCATGTAGGTGCTGGCAACAAACCCTGCCAAGTCTCCTACTACTCCTCCCCCGCAAGCAAGAATGGCGTCTGATCTTAAGAATGCGTTTGTGCTTAAAAAATTATGGATCTTTTCAAAATTATTAAAGGATTTAGATTTTTCTCCTGGTGGAATTTCATAGTCGTATACCTTGGCACCTAGGGATTTTAGATTTTTTTTAATGGTAGCAATTTTTTTACGGGGAATATTTCTATCACTTAAGAGAAGAATCTTTTGATCTTTAGTTACAAACTTTTGAAAGTTAGCCTTGGTACATAATCCTTCGCCAATGATGACATCGTATTTTGATTGCCCTTTACCAATTGTTATCTTAGAAAACATCTTTAATTAAACTATTTACAAGTTGCAGAACCTGTTCTTTTGACAATCCGCTCGTATCAATCTTATGACTTGCAACCTCTTGATATAGATAGTCTCTTTCCTCTCTCATTTTTGACAACGTATTATATACATCACCTTGATTTAGTAAGGGTCTTTTTTCTCCTTTACCAACTCTTTTCATTTGTTCATCCAGATTTACTTCTAAGAATATTGAAAAAGATTGTTTAAGTATCGATTGATTTTCCCTATTTAATACAATGCCAGCGCCCGTTGAAATAATGCAATGATCCATGAGAGAAACCTTTTGCAGCTCATCTCTCTCAAGGATTCTAAATCTTTCTTCTCCATCGTTTTTAAAGATATCAGCTATAGATTGTTGAGCCGACTCTTCTATCAAACTATCAATATCATACCAATCCAGCCCAAACTCCTTTGCCAACTTCTTGCCTATAGAAGTTTTTCCAGATCCGGTAGGACCAATTAGGAAAATTTTCATGGAATTAATTTTAGCATTTAAAGCACAAGGATAATTTCGTAATATGTGTACATACATCAAATGATTCGACTTATACAATTATTATTAAATCTAGGAATAGTAGGAACTATTTCTGCCATTTTGGTAATCGTAGGGGGCTATCTATTTTTTAAACCCACTTTGCCTGAAATTGAACTGGTCGATGAAAACTCTTTAATCTCACCGGTTCAAATTTTTTCCTCTGATAATGTGTTGCTTGCAGAGTTTGGAGAGCAAAAAAGAAGAACACTCTCATTTGAGGAAATACCAGATAACATCAAATATGCCTTTTTGGCAGCAGAAGATGACTCCTTTTTTGAGCATGAAGGCTTTAGATTGCTATCTTTTGCGAGAGCTTTATTTCAAATTATTCAACAGGGAGAAATAGTCAGTGGTGGGGGCACCATCACCATGCAAGTGGTAAGAGGTTACTTGCTTAATAGAGACCAAAATGTTGTAAGAAAGCTCAAAGAGATTTACCTTGCTTTTGAGCTTGAGAGCATGGCATCTAAAGAGGAGATTTTTGAGCTTTATATAAATACCTTTTTCTTTGGAAATCGTTCTTATGGTGTTGAGGCAGCAGCACAAACTTATTTTTCAAAGACTGTAAATGAATTGACTTTAGCAGAGGCTGCCATCATAGCGGGTACCGCTCAACGGCCATCTGATGTTAACCCTATTCGTTCCCCAGAAAGAGCTGTGTCTCGAAGAAATTGGATATTAAAGAGGATGTATTCGCTGGGTTATATTGGAAAGGGCGAGTATCTATTGGCAACAATGGAACCATTGAATGTTGTGCAAGACATTTTTACCTATGCAGTTGATGCCAGATATTTTTCTGAAGTTATTAGACAATCTCTCATCGACGAGTATGGATTGAAAGTTTATAAAGAGGGTTGGAAAGTGACTTCAACTCTCGATAGCGGGCTTCAGACTAATGCACTTTTAGCCCAACAAAATAATCTGCTTGCATATGATAAGAGGCATGGCTGGAGAGAAACTAACACTATTGGCGAATTATTTAGCTCTGAAGACTTTCAAGAGATTGCTGCGGGTAGGCTTGAGTTATTGTTTAATAATCTTGAAGAGGATGCAGAACTAGGTTCCTCAAATTCTCTCATTGCTCAAGTAAGAAATGCATTTGATGAAATGCATGGATTCAAAGATTTCCATAAAGCATTAGTAGTTGACATTAAACCCAAGCGGGTAATTCTTATGCAAGAAAATCTTGAGATAGTTACCATGAATTGGGATGACGATCTTCAATGGGCTAGGAAAAGAATTGCCATAGATTCATTTGGCCCAAGACCTCAAAATTTTTACGATATTCTAAGCCCAGGTGACTTGATATTTTTTAGGTGGAAAAATGACCAACCTGTTCTTGAACAAATGCCTGAAGCTGAATCTGCATTAGTATCCTTAGATCCAAATTCTGGTGCTATTAAAACCTATATTGGCGGCATTAATTTTTCTGAAAGTAATTTTGATAGAGTAAAAATTTCTTATCCACAAACAGGTTCAAGTTTTAAACCTTTTGTATATGCAGCAGCTTTCAATGCAGGCTATTCCGGCGCGTCTGTAGTAAACGATGCTCCTATTATTTTTGAAGATGACAATTTAGAGAGTTATTGGAGACCCGAAAATTACACCAAGAAATTTTATGGAGACACTCGGTTAAGGGAAGCCCTCATTCAATCAATTAATATCGTTACTATTAAACTCATGAGAGAGATTGGAATAGAAGAAACAAGGAGATTCCTTGCTTCCATGGGATTTAATGAGAGTAGACTGAACCCCGATCTATCTCTTGCGCTGGGATCTTCAAGTTTTTCCCCTTTGGAAATGGCAAGGGCTTACAGCCTTATAGCTAACTTAGGCCAACCCATAACCCCCTATTTCATTGAGCGAATTGAGGATAGGAACGGTAATGTTATTTTTGATCATTCTCAAGGTCCCAAGGATGGGTTAGAACTAATTTTCCCCTGGATAAGTGATGCTGGAAATCAAGATAATCCTTTTTCAGCTCTGCCAGAGCTGCCAGATCTAAATATCGATTCTCGAATATTTTTCTTGGTTAAGGATATTCTTCAAGAAGCTCTGAAAAGAGGGACCTCAGGTAGAAAAACTAAAATTCTTGATAGAAAAGATATTGGCGGGAAAACAGGCACTACAAACGATGCAATATCAACTTGGTTTTCAGGTTTTACTGAAGAATTAGCCACGACTGTTTGGGTTGGGACAGATGATTTCTCTTCACTCGGTAAGGATGAATTTGGATCATCGATTGCCTTGCCAATTTGGGTTGATTTTATGGAGTCATCCATCGAAAAAATTCCTGAAAAGGTAGGAAAAGTTCCTGAAGGGATAAGTTACATTAGAGTGAATAGGGATACAGGACTTCCCACTAAGGAGATTTCTGAAAAATCCTACTTTGAGATTTCCTTGGATTAATTATTTGAAAATACTTACTTGCAATCCTTCCCAATAATTATCTAAATATGAGGAGGGTAAATCCTTTAATGATCCTCTTAAAAATCTTGCTATGACTCCCTCAAGGTTGGTAGTAAGTATTTGAGCTCCAATTCCGGGTGTCAAAATTAACTCCTTTGGATCAACTTGCAAGATTTGTTTAATGTTGAGTTCGTATCTATCAAAAAATTGGTTTACTTTTTCTTCAACATTTTTTTCATCTGGTGAAAGAGCTTCTCTTGAGAGAATTCTGCTAAACCCCTTATTTTTTTCTATAAAAACAACAGAAAAGTAGAAGATATTTTTAAGCTTATCCCTCATCGCTAGTTTTTGATCCTTTTTAATCTGATTGATCTTTTCAAAAATAGTGGCATCGCAAAACTCAAATAATTCTTGAAATATCATTCTCTTGCTTGGAAAGTGCCTGTATAAAGCAGCCTCAGTTATGCCAGATTCTTTTGCAAGTAAAGCAGTAGTTATTTTTGTGGTATTACTCGTCTCCAACAACTTAAGTAAAGTTTGAAGGATTAGGTCTTTTCTACTCTCTTTCATTAATTAGGATAAATGTAACTCTAAGGAAGGCCTAATTGAAGTTAATTGAGATAAAAAATCACTTTTAATTTCTTCTAATCTAGTTTTTGAATCAGCCTCAAACCTTAATACTAACTTTGGTGTTGTATTAGATGCTCTTAATAATCCCCATCCATCTTGATAATCAACTCTTAAGCCATCCATCATATTTAATGTGCCACCAGGAAATGCAGCTTTTTCTTTGAATGCATCAATGATTTCAAATTTGTCATTTTCATCAACGCTTATATTAAGTTCAGGCGTAGAGAATGTTTGAGGATATTTATCGATCATTTCAGCTAGCGAAATATCAGAGTTAGCCAATATTTCCAGCATCCTTACTCCAGAATAATGCCCATCATCAAATCCATACCATCTGTCATTGAAAAAGATATGGCCGCTCATTTCTCCTGCAAGTAGAGCTCCAGTTTCTCTAAGTTTATTTTTAATGTGAAAATGTCCTGTTGGGGACATGATTGGATTGCCCCCATGACTAGAAATAATTATTGGCAGTTTATTAGAGCACTTTACATCGAAAATAATATCTCCTTGATTATCTCTAAGTATATTTTCTGAAAATAACATCATTAATTTATCCGGAAAGATTGGCCTTCCAAGATTATCTACAACTCCCAATCTATCCCCATCTCCATCGAAAGCAAGTCCAATATCCGCTTTGGAGCTAAGGACACTTTCAATTAGATCTTCTAAATTTTCTAATTTGCCAGGATCTGGATGATGGTTTGGAAAATTTCCATCAACCTCGGAATACAACTCAATCAATTCACATCCCATGGCTTTAAATAGCATTGGAGCCACTGCACCCGCGGCACCATTACCAGAATCTATGACAACTTTTAGTTTTTTTAGGTTAGCTTTTTTACTTGAGGTTACTTCTTGCACATAATTTAATATTTGAGCGTCATCTTCTAGGTTTTGACCTAGGGGCATATCAATTAAATCTGATTGAATAAGTTGTTTCAGTTCCTCACCTGCCACAGGCTTATCATTAATAACAGTTTTGAAGCCATTATGATTTTTAGGATTATGGCTTCCAGTTATCATTACTCCACTTTTACTGGGTAAATTCTTTGCAGCAAAATATAGTAATGGGCTAGTCACTAACCCGATATCAATGGTATTGATGCCTTTTTGATTAAGATTATGAATAAAAGTATCTTTGATATGTGGTCCTGAGAGCCTTCCATCTCTTCCAATGGCTAATGTATCAACCTTTTCTTTATGACATTTAACAGCAATGGCATGAGCAATTTTTTCTAATGCATCGTCTGATAAATCATCTGGAAAGATTCCTCTGATATCGTATTCTCTGAAAATAGATAAATTCATAAATTAATTGCTTAATGTGTATATTTTATAATGATTTGACATAATAGCTCAGGTTTAATCATGTTTCTAAATACAGACTCTAAATACATTTGGCTCAACGGTGAGTTTTCTGCTTGGGATGAGACCAAAGTTCATATGCTGACTCATACGTTGCATTATGGTATGGGTGTTTTTGAAGGTGTTAGAGCTTACTCTAGCAGTGACCACCACGGCAATATATTCAGATTACAGGACCACACCGAGAGATTATTCAGTGCTGCTAATAAGATAGATTTAAAAATTCCCTTTTCGAAGGATCAAATTAATTCTGCCCAAATTGAAACTCTTTTAAAGAATAATCTCACCGAGGGCTACATTCGACCCATAGTTTTTTTAGGAAACGAGTCAATGGGATTGAGAGCAAAAGATCTTTCTGTAAATGTTGCCATAGCTTGTTGGGAATGGCCATCTTATATGGATCCTGAAAAAAAAGAGCAGGGCATAGATATAATCAAGTCACCCTACAACCAATATGAAAATCCCCTTTATTCAAATAATAAGATCATAGGAACTTACATCAACTCAATTATGGCATTGCAAGATGCTCTGAGAAAAGGTGCAGATGAAGCGCTGCTTTTAGATAAACATGGAAATATTTCCGAGGGCAGTGGAGAGAATCTTTTTATAGTCAAAAATGGATCACTGCTTACTCCAAATACTGATTATTGTTTGAATGGTATTACTAGGCAAAGTGTTTTTGAAATTGCTGATTCAATGAAATTAGAAATTTGTGAATCTATTTTAAATATTGATGATCTTATCAATGCCGATGAAGCCTTTTTTACAGGAACGGCAGTAGAGGTGATGCCCATTAGATCCATTGATAACAATATTATCGGAATTGGCAAAAGAGGCCCCATAACTGAAGCACTGCAAACAAAATATAGTCAAATAGTCCGCGGAGAAGATAAGCATTTTTCTCACTGGCTAACTGAAATAAATTAATTTTTGAAAAAACTTAACATCGGAATTCTTAGTTATCGAAGCGCTCCTTTTAGTGGAGGGCAAGGGATCTATGTCTATGAAATTTCTAAACTGTTAAAAGAATTGGGCCATAAGGTTACTGTCATTTCAGGTCCTCCTTATCCTCATCTTGAGAAAGGTATAGATTTAATAAAGTTGCCAGGATTAAATTTATTCTCTACCTTTAATTTTAAGGATAGATTAAAGAAATTTCTTCATAAACGACCAAAATCTTTCGATGATTATTATGAATTCTTTGTCGCTCTAATCGGTGGCTTTCCAGAAATGAAAACTTTTGGCAATAGAGCAAGACATCTTATTAAGCCTAAAGATTTTGATGTTGTGATAGATAATCAAAGTCTTGCTTATGGGTTGATAGATATCCAACAACATACTCCAATCCTTTCTGTGATACATCACCCCATTTCGAAAGATAAGTATTTTGAGTTGCTATTTTCAAGAAGCATTATCAGACGTTTTTTTATTAAAAGATGGTATGGATTTTTAAGGATGCAGAAAAATGTTGCCAAAAGAATGGAATATATTCTAACCCCATCTAAAAATTCGCAAATTGATATAAGCAATGATTTTGGAGTAGATAAGAAAAAAATTACCATTATTCCAAATGGTATTGATAGCAATACTTTTACTCCTCTTAATAGCCGAGAAGGTTTCAAAAATAATTTTCGTATCATTACAACTGCAAGCGCTGATGTCCCGCTTAAAGGTTTAAGTTTTACACTTAGGGCAATTCATTATTTAAAGGATCTTTATCCTGAAATACATCTAACTGTTATAGGGCAACCAAAAAGCGGTGGATACACAGAAAGATTAATAGATGAACTTGATATATCTGAGTACATATCCTTTAAAACCAATTTATCAAAAGCTGAAATTGCCTTTGAGTATGCCTGCAGCTCAGTTGCCATAGTAAGCTCACTATACGAAGGTTTTGGTTTCCCGGTTGGTGAGGCTATGGCATGTAATGTTCCTTTAATCGCAACTAATGTAGCTTCTATCCCGGAGATTACCTCAAATTATGCCACCCTTATTAATGCAGAGACTTCATCTGAGATATCAGATGCTTTAGAAGATATATTTAAGAATTATCCTTTATACCAAGCTAGAGCTGAAGAAGGCTTCATGCATATTCGTGAAAATTTTAAATGGGAAAAACTTGCTCTTGATTATCAAGACTTACTATTTAGAATTTTGGAGGATCGCAATGCTAACCTTTGATCTTCATCGCATTAATCTTAGTTCGGAAGCACCCAATATCCTTGATTTAGGTTGTGGTGAGGGCAGACATATTTTTGGCTGCATGACAGCATTCAATAATGCAAACATTATCGGCATTGATATGCATGAGAAGTCACTAGAAAAGTGCGTTGAGGGAAATACTTTTTTTAAGGGCCACAACCATTGCAATAATCTATTTTCTCAAGCCTCAATCTATCAACTTCCTTTTAAAGAAAAATCTTTTGACCTAATTATTTGCTCAGAAGTGATGGAGCATTTAGATGATTATAAGAAAGCCATGAAAATTATTCATAGCCTGCTGAAGGATGATGGAACACTATTAATCAGTGTTCCCTCTTACTTTCCTGAAAAAATCTGTTGGCTGTTATCGAAGGAATATCAAAATATGCCAGGAGGACATGTGAGAATCTTTACTAAATCATCTGTAATAAAGGATCTTGAGAGCAGTGGATTCTCTGTCATCAGCAGCAAGAGATTCCATGCCTTTCATTCGCCTTATTGGTGGTTAAGATGTTTATTCTGGAAGACGCAAGAGAAAAATTTTTTAGTAAAGGCTTATAAAAAATTTCTCGAATACCAGATTTTGAACGAAACCACTGTCTTAGATTTTATTGAAAAGATATTTAATCCACTGTTGGGCAAAAGTATTTCCCTTGTGCTCTCAAAAAAATGAAACTAACAAATAAAAAACTGCAAGAAGATAAGATTGAAGAATTAGTTATCTCTTTAGGAGATTTTATTCTTAGCAAGCAAGCTCCAGATGGCAGTATTCCAAGCAATGAAGATGGCACTCATGATCCTTGGGATCACTTAGAAGCAGTCATGGGTTTAATTGTTGCAAAACAATATAAAGGAGCTCAGTTGGGAATCAACTGGATACTTACAAATCAAAATAGTGATGGCAGTTGGTATAACACCTACAAATATTCAAATCCAATTCATAAAAATAAACAAAGCAATCATGCGGCTTATCTTGCTACAGCAGCTCATTATTATTTTTTAGTCACTGGCGATCATGACTATTTAGCAGAAATTTATCCTGCACTTAAAAAAGGATATTCTTTTTTACTTTCCATGCATTCATCTTCAGGGGCATTTGCTTGGAATATAGATGAGCAAGGCGTGCTTGCTTCTGATTACTTAATCACAGGCAATAGCTCAATTTTTAAAAGTCTTGAAAGCTTGTTTCATATTGCGGGATTTATGCTCGATGAAAGCTTGCAAAAGCAATGCATGGCTTCGATGGCAGGAATTAGAGAGGCATTTAAAGATTTAAAAAATAATTTTGATTTAACTTTAGATAGAAGTAGATTCTCAATGGATTTTTATTATCCTACGCTTTGCGGCCTTCCCTTTGATGAAAAGGTTTTTTTTGCTGCGTTTGATAACTTTTACGAACCTGGCTTGGGAATTAAATGCGTATCAGAAGAGCCTTGGGTTACAGTTGCTGAAACTTGTGAATGCGCTCTAGCTTTATCGAAAATAGGCTATCGAGAAAAAGCAAAGAACTTACTATCTGAGGTCTTGAAGGTTAGTGATGGTGAAAATATTCCTTATATGGGTTGGCAATATAAAGAAGAGATTTTTTGGCCAGAAGAACAACCTACCTGGACAGCTGGTGCAATGCTGTTACTGATTGATGCCTTATATGAATTAACCCCTGCGGCAGGTATTTTTATGGACTCGTTATCTTTTGCAGACACACAATAGTATCTTCTCGATCAATAACCCTAAAACCTTCTTTTAAGGATTCTTGCATGACTTTATAAGGGGCCAAGCCGCCCAAAGCTGGATCCTCATATATATCATGAAATACTAGAACCCCACCTTCAGCAATATGATCTTTCCATGAATTATAATCTTGAAGCGCTGTCTCAAATGCATGCCCACCATCTATAAATAGAAGGCCAAGTTTTCTATTCCACGTTTTCGCTATTTCTTTTGATTTTCCAATGAGTGGAATAATCTCAGAGGATAAATTTTGAGACTCAAGATTTTTTAAAAAAATAGGCAGAGTATTCACCAGCTTAAGATTTTCATCATAGATCTCAGGATCAAAGTACTCTTGATCAGCTTGATGTTCTTCTGATCCTAAATGATGATCAATAGTAAACACTTTTTGGTTGTTACCTTGCAAAGCATAAGCCATCAAATGGGCTGATTTCCCACAGAATGAACCTATCTCAAGCACGGGATTCGAAGTACAAAATTCACTGCACCATTTCATTAAGGCCGTCCCTTCATGGACAGGCATAAAGCCTTTGAGAGAATAGATTTCTTCTAATACTTTATTCATAAAAATGTTTTCCGAGACTTGATTTAAATCTTCTGTGTTGCCACAAATATTCTGCAGGATGCTTTTGGATGCTATTTTCAATAAGTTTCATTACAGCTTTCTCTGAGAAATTTTCTTTTATCTCAGTAATCTCAAGATGTAAGACATGATCCTCCATCCAAGAGTCTAAAAAGAATACATTACAGCCAGTCATTTGCTGAAGCCTTTCAATGGTATTAATGGTGTAGCACTCAACCCCAAAGAAATGAGATAAATCTGCATTGTCTTTTCCATAATCTTGATCAATGGCATACAACACCCTTTCATTTTGTTTGAGCAGTTTGACCAATTTACGAACTTCTTTTCTATCAATAGTTCCTTTGAGTGATTTTTTTCTGCCGCTATCTTGAAGGTTATTTATGGAAGCATTGTTATGGTTTCTACCCATGCCAATTAAAGGAAGATACATTCCAAGAATTCTTGCATCTAGTTCAAGGTGAAGAGAGTGTTTAAATATAATGAGCCCACCTTTTTGAGATTCTTTTAAGATATTTAGTCCTGCTAAGGAATGGGGTATTTGGCCTTTAATCCTTTCATTGGACCAAAACCAAGCAATTGCAGTTTCAAAAAAAGATTGCCCCACAAAGTAAGCATTTTTCTCAACAAGTTTATTTTTAGAAATTTGATCTTTTTTTGGAAAGCAAATGTCTATGTTTTTTCTTGCAAATCTGAAGCGTTTTCCGTTGGAAAGAACGACTAATTTTCCTATCAAGCTCCCAAGAAACCTTTGCAAAGACCTAGGTAGCCAAGAAAGAATTCTTAGGATTTGAATAACAATAATCATTTTTTTGGAGACTATAATAGCTTTTATTAAAAAAAATTAATAAATGCAGCTTTTCTTATATAACTTTTTTTACCTGTTATGCATGCCATTTATCTTATTGCATTTATTGTATAAAGCTATCAAGGACGCTACTTACCTTAAAGATCTTAAAAGTAGGTTTGGATTTTTTCCATCTTCTGATGCCTCGCCACTTTGGATTCATGTTGTTAGTCTAGGGGAAGTAATTGGAATTGAGCCTTTAGTCAGGATCTTAGAAAAAGATCATTCCATAGTTTTTACAGTTTCAACGGCTACTGGCTATAAGAAAGCTAAAGAACTCTATACCAATCATAGGGTGTCTTATGCTCCATGGGATTTTTCTTTATTTGTGAAGATATTTCTAAAAAGGGTATCCCCAAAAGCATTAGTAATTTTTGAGACAGAAATATGGCCCAACATGATCATGCATTCGAAGATTGCTGGAAACAAGATTCTCTTAGTGAATGGGAGGCTTAATGAAAGATCGTTTAAACGATATAAAAAAGTGCAAGGCTTCTTTCAAGACGTCTTTAATGCCATTGATCTTTATTGTGTGCAAACTCTTTCTCACCAAAAGAGATTTGAAGAGCTTGGCATAGATCAAGAAAAAATTCGTTGTCTAGGTTCTATAAAATTTGATATGCAGTCAAAAGCAGACAACACTTTTGGGGATTTAAGTAGATATATTTTATTAGCAAGCACCCATCATAATGAGGAAGATCAAATTCTTCAAAAATTATCGAAAAGAGCTAATTTTGAAACAACTAGATTAGTGGTGTGTCCAAGACATCCTGAAAGAGCATATGAGATTTCAAATCTCTGCTCCAAGATTGGATTGCAATCAGTCTTGTTTTCCCAAGTAGCAGATGACCTTGCAACAATAAGAGAAGATACAGTTCTGATAGTTGATGAGATTGGTTACCTGCATTCTTTATACAAAAATGCTGAATTTTGTATTTTAGGAGGTTCCTTCATAACTCATGGTGGTCATAATATTATTGAACCAGCATTGCATAATTGTCCTGTGATATCAGGCCCACATTTTTTTAATTTTGAGTCAATTTTTAGGGACTTCATTGATTCCAAAGCATGTTTCATTGCTGAAAACTATGATGAACTTATCCAACAGATCAATCGATTAAATAAAGAAGAATTACACCAGGCTGCAAGTCGCGGTAATATTATTATTCAACAGCATAAAGGTTCAAGCTTAAGACAAGCACATGCATTAGAGGAGATACTAAAATTATGAAGCTAGTTACAGCAATTATTAAACCCTTCAAGCTTGAGGATGTAAGAAATGCCTTGGAAAACCTTGGGATTCAAGGGATGACTATTACAGAGGTAAAAGGATTTGGCAGGCAAAAAGGACATACTGAGTTATATCGAGGCGCAGAATATGTCATTGATTTTCTTCCAAAGCTAAAAATTGAAATTGCTGTAAGTGACGATAGGTTGGATGAGATCGTTCAAGCTATTCAGGAGTCAGCCTCTACTGGGAAGATTGGTGATGGAAAAATCTTTGTATCCTCTCTAGAAAATGTCATAAGAATCAGAACCGGTGAAGTTGGAGAAGAAGCTCTTTAAACCTAGCGGATGAAAGCTATTGTTCTCACTGGTCCCACTGCTTCAGGTAAGACCAGAATAGCAGAAGCGTTAGTAGATAATTTTCCTGATCTATTTGAGATTATCAGTGTAGATTCTGTCATGGTTTACAAGGAGTGCAATATTGGATCCGGTAAGCCCAATCAAGATGAGTTGTTAAGATACCCTCATGCGCTTGTTGACCATTTATCTTTACCTAAGATTTTTACTGCCTTTGATTTTCTTAGAGAGTCTCATTCCTTAATCAAAAAATTTCATTCTCAAAATAAATTTCCACTGTTTATTGGTGGCAGCATGATGTATATCAATTCTCTTAAAAACGGTCTCAGTAACGATACCAGAGCAAATCAAGCATTAAGAGAAGAATTACTCACTAGAGAACAGGTTGACCCTGGGATTTTGCATACTGAATTAACTTCTTTAAATCCAGAAGCAGCAAAAAAGATAGCTACCAACGATCTAGTCAGGTTGGTCAGAGCTATAGAAAGAGCAACATTACCAACTACTGGTGAAAAACTTGAAGGCATTGCATCTTCTAAGCTTATAGAAATTGGTCTATTCCCATCCGACAGGAGTTTTCTTCAAAAAAATATTGAGCAACGTCAGCATCAAATTATCTCTAATGGCTTACTTGAGGAGTGCCAGGAAATTTTTGCAAATAGTAGTTTGCCAAAACATCACCCCATCCAAAAAGCAGTCAACTACAAACAAGGTTTTCAAGTTTTAAGTAATGAGATAACCCAAGATGAATTATTTGAGAAATCACTCATAGCTACAAGACAACTTGCAAAAAAGCAGTTAACTTGGATGCGATCTTGGGAAAGCATGGAATTCTTTGATTTAATGGATGAAAAGAAGATATTTCAATATATTGAGAAATCCCTAGAAATATAAAGAAAACTATTTAATTATTGCTAAAAGACCCTATATTAATAAGTATCAACGTTTAAGGAAAAATTAAATGAATTGGGACAACAACCAAGACCCTTGGGGTAAGAAAAATCAGGATCCTCTCGATTTCGATGATCTGATGAAAAAGTTCATGGCTGCATTTTCAGGTAAATCTGGTGGCAATGGATCAACTCCGCCCTCTGGAATGAAGATTCCGACTGGAAAGCTTTTAAGTTATTTCTTATTTGGTGCGATTGTTATCTATGCATCCATGTGTGTTTATCAGGTAGATACCTCTGAGAGAGCGGTCATTCTAAGGCTAGGAAAATACTACCAAGAGACTGGTGAGGGTTTGAATTTCATGATTGCAGGTATCGATGAGAAATTCCAAGAAGACATAACCGTTACAAGACGTTTTTCACAAACAGCTAACATGCTTACTAAGGATGAAAATCTTGTTGATGTCACAGTTTCAGTGCAGTACAGAATTAAATCTCTTAAAGATTTTGTCCTCAATGTAAAAGACCCTGAATCTTCTCTTAGAGAAGCAACTGAAAGTGCGTTGCGTCACGTCGTAGGGGATAACACTTTAGAAGAAACCTTGACTACTGGTAGAGAGGTTCTCGCTCAAAATGTGCAAACAAGATTACAAAATTATTTAGATGTTTATGGAACAGGTCTCAATGTTCAACAGGTGAATATTGAGAAAACCGATCCACCTGCTGCTGTTAAAGATGCCTTTGATGATGTCGTTGCCGCCCGAGAAGATAAAGTTCGTCTGCAGAACGAGGCTGAAAGATATGCTCTTTCCATTGTTCCAGAAGCAAGAGGCCAGGCCATTGCTAGAATTCAAGATGCTGAAGGCTATCAAGCAGAAGTCATTGCCAATGCAGAAGGTGAGGTTGTCAGATTTGAAAAGCTCTTAAGCGAGTACAAAAAAGCTCCAAAAGTAACCAGAGACAGATTGTATCTTGATGCTATGCAGAGCGTACTTTCAAATTCAACCAAAATAATGGTAGATGTAGAAGGAGGCAATAATCTGTTATACCTCCCATTAGATAAGATTATGGAACAAAATAAAAAACAAGAGGACGAGGATTAACATGAGCAGAAGTTTTAATTTATTAGTACTAGCGGGCCTGCTTATTGGGCTCATTATCAACAGTGTTTACATCGTAAATGAGAAAGAAAAAGCAATTGTCTTTCAATTTGGAGAAGCCATTAATCCAAACGTTTCTGTTGGCATTCACTTTAAACTTCCAGTCATTCAAAACGTAAAAAAATATGATGCGCGTCTTCAAACGCTTGATGAGGATCCTGCAAGAATTCTAACGGTTGAGAGCAAATACTTGATGGTTGATTCTTTTGTTAAATATAAAATTATTGATGTCCTTACCTTTTACAAAGCTACTAGCGGAAGCTTTTTAAACTTAAATAATTTACTTGCTCAAAGAACAGAATTTGAGCTTAAGAATCAGTTTGGTAAGAGAACCGTTACTGAGTTAGTCTCTGGTGAAAGAGATGATCTCATGAGGACTATGCGAGCTAATTTAGGTAAATCGGTTTCAGATTTAGGTATCGAAGTCATTGATTTTAGGGTCAAGCAGATTGATCTCCCCCCTGAATTAAGTAACTCTGTGTATGAAAGAATGAGGACAGAAAGAAATAGGCTTGCTGAAGAGCTTAGATCAGAGGGCAAAGAGCTCTCCAATGAAATCAGATCCAAAGCAGACAAACAAAAAGTAATTATCCTAGCTGATGCTTATAAAGAAGCTGAGCAAATTAGAGGAGAGGGCGATGCTCAGGCAGCCGCTATTTATGCGGATGCATTTTCTAAAGACCCTGAGTTTTATGAATTTACCCGAAGCATCAAAGGGTACACCTCTACCTTTAAAGAAAAATCTGATGTAATGCTTATCGATCCAAAATCTGACTACTTTAAATACTTAAATAAGTCAGACGGCTCTAAGCCCTAAGTAAATGAGCGCAACCCTGATTCTTGGCCTTCAATGGGGCGATGAAGGCAAGGGTAAAATTGTCGATGTTCTGAGCAAAGATGCAGATTTAGTATGCAGGTTTCAGGGCGGCCATAATGCCGGTCATACCCTCAAGGTCGACAATGAAAAAAAAGTTTTACATCTCATACCTTCAGGCATCCTCCATCCAAGCACGGTGTGCGTCATCGGAAATGGAGTGGTTTTATCGCTCAGCTCGTTACTGACTGAAATAGAAAATCTCGAAAAGAGCGGCATCAATTTTAAGGATCGTTTTTTTATTTCTCAAAATTGTTCTTTGATATTGGAAAGTCATATTGCTATTGATGTGGCCAGAGATAAACAAGAGGGCATTGGAACTACTGGGAGAGGCATTGGACCAGCCTACGAAGATAAGGTTGCAAGAAGATCTATTAGGCTAGGAGATTTATTTGATGAAGGTACGCTGCCCTCTAAAGTAGATAAATTGGTTAGCTATCACAACACTGTTTTACAAGAAATTTATCAAGCTAATCCTGTCGATATCAATGCCGTTATCGAAGAGCTTTTAAATCAAAAAGATAAGTTAGAACCTTTTACAACCGATGTAGCAGATCTTTTAAAAAGAGAGCATACGAATGGCAAAAATATCATTTTCGAAGGTGCACAAGGTTCTATGTTAGATATTGATCATGGGTCGTATCCTTTTGTTACCTCTTCTTCAACAACATCAGGAGGTGTGGTGGCAGGTTCAGGATTTGGAGCGCAGCACATTTCAAAAACGATCGGAATTATTAAGGCATATTGCACCAGAGTTGGATCAGGACCATTTCCAACAGAATTATTTGATGCAGCTGGAGATCATATGGCAACAGTTGGTAATGAGTTTGGCTCCACCACCGGCAGACAGAGACGTTGTGGCTGGCTTGATCTTAAAGCCCTTGATCAAATTATTTTTACCAATTCTGTAACTGAGCTGTGTATTACTAAATTAGATGTTTTAACTGGTTTAGATACGATCGATGTCTGTGTAGATTATGACGCTGATAAAAAACCCATCTATAAATCTTTTCCAGGATGGAAAGAAGATATTGAGTCAGCTACTGAGTTTGCAGAACTCCCCAAAGCTGCCCAAGATTATCTTTCTTATATAGAGCAATATCTTGGTATCCCCATAAAGATTATCTCTGTTGGTCCAGAGAGAGATAGCACCTTCACAAAATAATTATTTGCACGCTCATCTTTGGAGGGCTATAGTTTCTAACTGTTTCAGATACTTTGGGGGAGACAATGAAGAAAATCATTTTTTCATTTTTACTGATAGGATTATTTTTTACTGCATTTTTTCTATATTTTGGAGTGACCAAGCAACTCGGAAGCCTTGAAGGCCCGGGAGTTATTGAAGGCAGCAAAGTACCTGACGCTGTGATTCAGAATCGTACTTCTAAAATAGAAGATGTAAAAGAAAACCTCGATATAGCAAGCTCCAAACAAATCCTCTTTGGAGACTTGCATGTTCATACTACCTATTCAACCGATGCTTTTATGTGGTCTCTGCCTTATTTGAATGGAACAGGCGCATCTCCCTTGGCAGATGCATGCGACTATGCAAGATTTTGCTCAGCTCTGGACTTTTGGTCAATCAATGACCATGCCGAGGCAAGCACTCCAAGAAAATGGCTCGATACCAAAGAGAGCATTAGGCAATGTAATGCGCTCAGCGAAGGCTCAGATGATTTGGTTAGTTTTTTGGGTTACGAGTGGACCCAAGTTTCTCAGGAGCCTGATCAACATTACGGGCATAAGAACGTTATTTTTCTTGAAACAGATGAGGATGTTGTTCCGCCAAGAGTGGTTGGTTCTACAGGCGCTGCTCCTCTTGTGATGAGGTTGGGGCTCCCTTGGACACTTTCTACTCTTCCTGCTTTATTAGATTTAGAAAATAGGGATAGGTTTTTTGCGTTTGATAAATTTTTTGAGGAAATTAAAGAAACCCCTATATGCGATAGAGATACAGCATCAAGAGATTTGCCTCTTGATTGTGCTGAGCAAGCAGCAGACCCCAACGAGCTGTTTGCCCGTTTAAAAGAATGGGACGCAAACTATATGGTAATTCCTCATGGCACAACGTGGGGATTTTATACTCCACCAAGTTCAGATTGGAGAAAGCAGCTTGAGACCGCTCATGATCCTTCTTCACAATTTTTGATTGAAATCTTTTCTGGTCATGGGAATTCTGAAGAGTACAGATCTTGGAATGATGTAGGCATTGCTACCAATGGCGAGCTTTTTTGCCCAGAGCCAACTGCAGATTTTATTCCAACCTGTCATAAAGCTGGGGAGATTATGGCTGAGCGCTGCAAAGACAGTGGGTTGGATGCAGAAACTTGTAATGGGCTGGTTGCTCAAGTCAAAGAAAATGCAGTCAATATGGGTGCCGGAGCTTTCCTTGCAGTAAGAGAAACAGAAGCAGATGATTATTTGAATGCGGGGCAATGTAATGATTGCTTTCTGCCGGCATTCAACTACAGGCCACTTGGAGCAGTGCAATACATTATGGCTATGACAGATTTCTCAGATCCAGCAAACCCTCAAAGATTTAATTTTGGATTTATTGGTTCAAGTGATAACCATGGAGCGCGACCTGGAACAGGTTTCAAAGATACTAATAGAGCGCATGAGACCGAAGCCTCTGGCTTCTCGGACCCCCTCATGGAAAGGCTTTCAAGCTCAAGAAGACCCAAAGGGGAGCTAGAACCATTTTTTGCAGGACTTAATCAAAATATTTCTTCCATTATTGATTTGAACTTTGTGGTTGATGCAGAGAGGCAGTCTGCCTACTTCATGACCGGTGGCTTAGTTGCCGTTCATGCAGATTCAAGATCAAGAGAGGATATTTGGAATTCTATGGAGACCAAAGAAGTGTATGCAACCTCAGGATCCAGGATCTTACTTTGGTTTGATGCTGAGCATAATCAAGATTCCTATCATATGGGCTCTGAAATTAAGGCGAATGAATCTCCAGTATTTACAGTTAGAGCTGCTGGTTCTTTCAAGCAAAAACCTGGCTGCCCAGAATACAGCACTAATGCTCTCAGCCAAGAAAGGCTTGAGGCAATTTGTAATTCTGAATGCTACAACCCTTCCGATGAGAGAAAGATTATCACTCGTATTGAGGTTGTTAAGATTTTACCGCAGCAGTATCCAGATGAACCAGTAGAAAACCTCATCCTAGACACTTGGAGAACTTTTAATTGCAATAGCACAGAATGCGAGATTTCCTTTACTGATGAAGAGTATGGTTTGGGTAAAAGAGATGCTATTTATTATGTCAGAGCTATTGAAGAACCCTCGCTAGCTTATTCAGCAGATCCTTTGCAATGCGAATACGACGAAAACGGAACCTGTATCAAATCAAATATTTGCAGAGAGGGATTAGGCAAAGAGGGCGATTGTTTGGCAATGAACGAAGAAAGAGCTTGGTCAAGCCCTATCTTTGTCAATCATGGGCGCTAGGCTTTATCAAGAACTGCGTTAATTAGCTTATACGCATTTGGGCTGGAGAACTTATTTGCAAGCCTAATAGCTTCATCGATAACAACCGCTCTATCAAGTTTGCCTAATAGTATTTCGTTCAATCCAAACTGGATGATGGCTTTATCCATGAGGTTAAGATCTTTAGGGTTTTCTGCTGAGCTTTCTATGGTTTGATTGATGTCTGCGAGATTGGCTAAGAGCGATTCCAATGACTGTTTAAAATAGTTAAAGTCCATTTTGTCAGGCCTATTTTCTTTAAAAAATTGCTCACAAAGTTCTTCTAAGCTCGTCTCAGAAAAACTTAGCTGATAAACAGCCTGCACCAAACACTCTCTGGTTTTAAGTTGGACTTTAAATTTTGCGAGATTTTTAGCCATGCAATTGCTTGATGGTATGCAAAAGTGTGAAGGCTAATTCTTTGCCCTTGTTTAATTTTGAGGGATTAGCCCTTTCTTCAGCTTGCGCTTGAGATTCCGTTGTTAAAATCCCCATGGTGACCGGGGTATCTGAAGCAATATTCAGCTCCATCAGTCCATGGCTAGCAGAGTTAGCGATTAACTCAAAATGATAGGTATCTCCCCTAATAACAGTCCCAAGAGCCAACACACCATCACAGCTCTTTTGAAGTTTTTTTGATGCCTGAACAAGTTCCCATGCACCCATTGCCTCCAATGAAACAATGTTAGTGATACCGCAGCTAGCAAAATACTCTTCGGCAGAATTTTTAAGCATAGAGACAATTTCTTCGTTCCACAAAGTAAATGCAATGCCTATGGTTAGGTTCTCACAATTTTCTAAGATAGGAGTATTTAAAGTATGATCGCTCATGATTCAAAACCTACAACTTCAAGATCGTATCCGCCAAGAGAGGAGTATTTAACTGGGGTCGCTAAGAGTCTAATTTTAGTCAGCCCAAGTTCGCTCAAGATTTGTGATCCAATTCCAATGGTTTTGGTTTCTGGAGCAACGCTCACTTTGGCGCCAGTTAAGTCATTTAACTGGCTGTCAGTGTCCTGGGGGTTTCCTATCAAAAGCATCACACCGCATTCTTCCTGAGTAATTCTGTCTAAACCTTCGTGAAAGTTAATACGCGAACCAAAACCTTCTAAACCAATCAAATCGTGCAATAAATTTTGAACATGCACTCTCACCAATGGTGCTTCTGTTTTACTTAGATCGCCATGAACGATAGCAATATGCAGTCTGTCAAAGATCGAATCCCTCCATGCTGTTACATGAAAGGTTTTGCCTCCAATCTCTTTGTTGCCCTCAAATTCTTTGCTAACTGATTTTTCTTTGACGGAACGGTAGTGAATTAAATCCTCTATGGTCCCAATCTTTAAATCGTGCTTTTGAGCAAAACTTAAGAGCTCATCCCTGCGCGCCATAGTACCGTCTTCGCTCATAATTTCACAAATAACTCCGGCAGGCTCTAATTTAGCTAGTCTGGCTAAGTCGCATGCTGCTTCGGTATGCCCGGCTCTACTTAAGACTCCACCCGGCGAAGCTCGTAAAGGAAATACATGTCCAGGCTGCACAATATCTTGGGGCTTGGCATCCTTGGAGGATGCTGTGGCAATAGTATGTGCTCTGTCGGCAGCTGAGATTCCTGTAGTTATTCCTTCCGCTGCTTCAATCGAGACAGTAAAGGCTGTTCCATTTTTTGTTCTATTGAGATTGGTCATCATCGGCAGATTGAGCGCATCACATTTTTCTGGCGACATTGCTAAACAGATCAAGCCCTTGCCATGAGAGGCCATGAAATTAATTTGTTGAGAAGTGACGTTCTCTGCAGCACAGATTAAATCTCCCTCGTTTTCTCTGTCTTCATCATCTACAAGCACAACCATTTTGCCTGCAGCAATGTCTGCAATCAGAGAGTCTGTTGAATCAAATTTCATGTCGGTTTTATGTTTTGTAGGTAGATTTTATATCAGCGCCACACTTTTCGCTTGAAAGTAATGTAAGGCCATTTAAAAGATTTTCAAAATTCTCTTTAGATTTCATAGGCCTTAGCCCATCCCCAAGCACTTTGGGAGATTGAAAAACTATTAACTCATCCAATAGATTGTATTTTTGAAAGAGGGTGAATAATCCTTGTCCAGGTTCCACCAACACGCTACTGATATTTCTGTGAAGCAGCTCTTTGAAAAGGATATTGAAAAAATGTTTGCCAGTTTTTGCGATGATGATGTTCTCAATATTTTGTTTTTTTGGAAAATTTATTTTTTTATTTGAGACAAGAAGAATTTTTGAGAATCGATTGGTTAAATTCCTTAACTGGACACTGGTAATATTTTTGTTGGTAATAATAATTTTTACAGGTTGAGCTGAGTCAGCAATATTCTTGTTTATTAAGTGTAAGCTTGGTCTATCTATTCTGAGTGTATTGCCACCAATCAAAACAGCCTTATGCTTTTTTCTAAGACTTTGAACATTAGCTCTGCTTTTTGGCCCGCTTACTAAAAATTGTTTTTTAGCATTCTTTGGCCCCAAGAAGCCATCCTTAGTAAGCGCAATTTTAAGAGTAACAAAAGGTCTATTTTGAGTTTGGTTGATTGCAAATATTTTTAATAGGTCCTGGCATTCTTTTCTATACCTTGAAACCTCAATATCAATGCCATTTGCTTTTAATAGTTTTAATCCTTTGCCAAAAATTTTTGGATTGGGGTCTTTTGCTCCGTATACCACCTTTGCAATGCCATATTGCAAAATGGTGTTCGTACAAGGAGGAGTATTATTAGTTATCGAGCAAGGCTCAAGGGTAACAAACATGGTAGAGCCATTAAGAAGCCTTTTGCCTTTGGCAGCTCCATAATTTCTTAGACAACTTCTAACAGCATTGACCTCAGCATGATGGCTTCCGTATTTTTTATGCCAACCACGACCAATGACTTTATTTCCTTTGGTAATAATGCAACCAACCATGGGATTGGGTTGAACAGAGAACTCGCCTTTTTTTGCCAGCTCAATGGCTTCAAGCATGTGAATAGAATTATTCACTTCTTACTTTTTTTTGGAGTTTTTTCTGAAGAAAGGGATGAAATTTCTTGCGCAAATTCTTTGATGTCTTGAAAGTCTCTATAGACAGAAGCAAATCTAACATAGGCAACTTGATCCACATTTTTTAGGGCGGTCATGACTACTTCCCCTATGGTTCTTGAGGGAATTTCTCTCTCACCCATTTGTCTGATGTTATTGATAATTTTACTAAAGAGAGCATCAATATCTTCAGTAGAAAGAGGTCTCTTTTCTAATGCGCGCTGCATTCCTGCTTTAAGTTTCGAGCCATTAAAGGGCTGTCTTTCGCCATCGCTTTTGATCACTCTTGGAAGTGCCAAGTCGGCATTTTCAAAGGTAGTAAATCTTCCTTGGCAAGTTTCGCACTCCCTTCTTCTTCTAACTTGAGTGCCATCAGCTACCTGCCTTGAATCAATTACCTTGGTATCTTCGGCTTGGCAGAAAGGACAAAACATTACTTGTATACAGGAAAGTTATGACAAAGCTCAAGCACGGATTGTTTGATGTTTGCTATCACCTGAGCATCTTCATGGTTGTTAACAATTTCTGTGATCCAATTTGCAAGTGTACGGATTTCATCATCTGCAAATCCCCTGGTAGTTACAGCTGGGGTACCTAATCTTATCCCTGAAGTGACAAAGGGAGATTGAGGATCGTTTGGAACCGCATTTTTATTTGCAGTAATGTTTGCATCGCCGAGAGCTTTTTCGATGTCTTTACCCGTTAAATTCTTAGAGCGTAAATCCATTAAGACAATATGGTTATCCGTTTTTCCAGTCACTACGTCGATACCAGAGTCTATGAGACAGTTACACAGCAACTTGGCATTATCAATTACTTTTTGAGAATACTCTTTAAAAGAAGGCTCAAGAGCTTCCTTAAAGCATACTGCCTTCGCAGCAATCACATGCATCAGAGGGCCTCCTTGAGAGCCAGGAAATACCGCTGAATTTAATTTCTTTTCAAGTTCAGGATTTGCTTTCGCTAAAATGATCCCTGATCTGGGACCTCGCAAGGTTTTGTGAGTGGTCGAGGTAACCACATCTGCGTATGGAACCGGAGAAGGGTAAAGACCTGCAGCAACAAGGCCCGATACATGAGCCA
>VMDH01000057.1 GCA_008080945.1 Gammaproteobacteria bacterium
GGGAGTCTATTGGACTAATAGCTTGGCAAGATAAAAATCTAGATGGAAAAATTACTTATGCAAGTGGGGATGCATTTATCCCCCAAAAACCTCAGTATGTTTCTCGAGAAGAAGCAAATGAACCTAGGCCGCTAACTAATAAACCTAATTCAAACAGCAGTAATGAAGTGTATATAGATAGAGACATTGTGGTTTTAGCTAATCCAGAAATTGCTGGGCTTCCAGGTTGGGTCATTGCGCTTATTGCTGCAGGTGGTTTGGCAGCTGCTCTCTCAACAGCTGCCGGTTTGCTCTTAGTTATTTCAGCTGCTATATCACATGATTTAATGAAGAAAATCCTAAGACCAAAAATTACAGAAAAAGAAGAGTTATTCTTTGCAAGATTAGCGGCTGCTGTGGCAATAGTTATTGCAGGATTATTTGGAATTTATCCACCAGCTTTTGTAGCGCAGGTAGTCGCATTAGCATTTGGATTAGCTGCAGCAACTATTTTCCCTGTGTTGGTATTAGGGATATTTACCAAATCTGTAAGCAAAGAAGGAGCTATTGCTGGGATGTTATCTGGGTTGATATTTACCCTGGGCTACATCCTTTGGTTTAAGTTTATCTCTCCTGAGTTAAACAATGCATCTTTTTGGTTAATGGGCATTTCTCCTGAAGGGATTGGAATACTGGGTGCGGGAATTAATTTCTTAATAGCAATATTGATCAGCAAGATTTCTAAAAAACCACCGACAGAGATTACTCAATTGGTAGAAAGCTTGAGAGAGCCTCTTTAAAGTTTATTAGATCTTAATGAGGGGATTATAGGTAACTCTTTCTGGGATTTCCTCGGCTCCCGGAACTCCTCTAGCAATTAGGAAAGGCTTTAATGCCTCAATTGCTTTTGGTTCATCAAAATGTCCAATACTCGGATGAAGATGATGTATGAAATGGAGTTGCATAGAATGGTTGATATATCTGGGCATCCAATGCTGCCAAAATCTTGTGTCTTTATAGCGCCCCTGCTCTGTTTTAAGGTGAGGGTACCATGAGAAAAAAGTAGTGGTATATACAGTTCCTAATTTTGCAGGCAACCACCATAAAAATAAGGTATGCAATGGAAGTAAAAATACAGCGATCATGAGGACAGCTCGATAAGTTAATCCAATTAGGGCACCTTTCTTAAAACCTTTTTGAAAGGCAGCATCTCCTGCAAAGACTTCCTCATACTTAGAATAATCTACCGTGGTCCCATCAAGAACCTGTACAGCTAATTTCGCAACAGAGCTAGCATGCTGATTATCATAATCAGGATCTTTTTCAGGGTTGTTAGTGTAAGCATGATGCTTCATGTGAGTAACTCTCAAGATTTCATATGGATAAATCAGGGTTATTAGAGTGTAGTTTCCCACGAGTGAATCAATCCATCTCCTTTTTGGGTTACCCCTTGAATAGTTCCCATGTTGAGCTTCGTGAGAAGGCAAATATGCCATACACGCACAAAGAGTTGCTACAAGAAAACCGGCCCATAGCGGCATATAGCCCATCAAAGTAAGCGGCCATAGACTTAAGAAAATAGTAGCCTGTCCCATCCCAATGGCAATCATTTCCCATTGGAATCTTTGAGACAAACTCTTGGCTATAGCTTTTTCTTTTTCAAAAGAAAATTCATCGGATATCTTTTGATCTAATTCCATAACCACTTCCCCCGAAACTTAGCAATCATGCCAATTATAAAGCCCACAAAAAAACACCAGTGGGTTAAATTAGGTATTTGGTTTAATGCTTCTATCCTTGCTGCAAATGCATTGAGGATGCTTCCAATAAAGATTAGACCAAACCAAACCATTCTCCACTTTTTTATGTGTGAAATTAGCATGTCTAACATATTAGACAAAAATTTTACCTTAAGAGTGATTTGAGATTAAGCTTGGATCTAGAATATATGAGAATTTAAAAAGAAGAATAAAACGCCTTAATCTAAAAGTTCTATTTTGGATACCCTTTCTTTTCCATTGTTATCTTCGGTCTCAAATTGAACGCGATCATTCTCATTTAAGGTATTGATTCCGCATTCTTTTAGAGTTGTATGGTGAACAAACGCATCCTTGCTGCCATCATCTGCAGCAACGAATCCGTATCCCTTGTCTTCGCTAAAAAATTTTACTTTTCCTGATTTCATTGTTATCTCCTTGAAATTAATTCAGTGCTTATTAGAAAGATAACTTTTGACCATTTATTTGTGATTTAGAGGAATCTCTCAGTGAAGAAGATACAGCAATTCATCTTATTGTCTAGAGATATTAGATAATTTACCACTTATTTAGGTGGTGGGTCTGGGAAGATTTGAACTTCCGACCTCACCCTTATCAGGGGTGCGCTCTAACCAACTGAGCTACAGACCCAAAAATTTGGAAGATGCATTCTACCTTTCTAATAGATAACTGACAATAACCGAATATTAATTGGATGCTGGGTTAAGAGATTTATACAAAGAATAAAAAAGGTAAGTTAGAGGAATGGTGGTTAAGTACTTAACAAGTGTGGTTAAGATAATAAAAACTATATTCTCTTCTTGAATAATCAAACCCCCAACTAAGCCAAACATCAGCTGGATGCCTAAGAAAAATAAACACAAGAAAAACAACCTTACCCCATGCACATCGGAACTCTCCCATGCATTACCCAGAGCTTCAAAAGTTTTTTGACCACGAAGCATCACATAAGAAGTGGACATGCCAAGCCTACCCAAGAAATAAAAACCAGGCAATACCAATAATAATAAACCAAAAGCAAAAATGAAGCCTTGTAGCAATGAAACGCCTAGCAAAGTAATGAACCGCTTAAATGCAGTCAAATACAGCTCCAAGACATTTATGGGATTTGCATTATCAATAGCTTGATAAGCCAAAATAATGGCACCACTAAAAGTGGTGCTTATAAAAATGGATATCAACAACACAATAGCTGCGGGCAGAGCAGTTTCCTGCAAAAGCTCAATGATCATGGAATCAGACATAGCGCCATCCAAACCTAAGTTCATAAAATAAAAGGAAGTAATTAGATCGACTGCCATAGCAGGAAGAGCAATCCCAAAAAATAATAACGAAAAATGTGTTCTGCAATAGTTAATTGCTAAAATAAGCTGATTCATAGCTAGATTATAGTTTAAGGATTCCAGTCATGTTTAAAAGAAAGTTGATTTATCCAATATTTTTAATTGTTATTTCATGCTCGCAAAGCATAGAAATGCCAGAAAGTAGAACTGTTCAACACGTCGATAATTATCATGGAACATTAGTGGCAGATCCTTATCGTTGGCTTGAGGATTTCACCTCTACGGAAGTTAAAGAATGGGTTAATGCTCAAAATACTTTTACCGAAAGTTTTTTAGAAAATCCTAATAGATTAGCTATCAGAGAAAACTTAGAGAGTATCTGGGTAAGTGAATCTATAAGTACGCCTTATAAAGTACAGGATAAAACTTTTTATTACTTTAATTCTGGAGACTGGCAACAAAGTAAATTCATGGTTAAAGATTGTGATGCTTGCGATCCCAGAGTTTTGCTTGACCCTAATACCTTCTCAACAGATGGCACCATAGCGCTTGCATCGGTGAGCGTTAGTCCCAATGCAGAACTTTTAGCATTTGCTATTTCAGATGGGGGATCTGATTGGAGAAGCTGGAAAGTTCTAAACATTGAATCCGGGGAGGAGCTGGATGATAACTTGGTATGGTCAAAATTTTCTGGAGCAGAATGGGCCTCTGATAGCTCTGGCTTCTTCTACAATAAATATCCTACTCCAACGAATGAGGCGCTGGCAGATCTCAATAGCAGTCCTGCGGTCATGTTCCATACTATTGGGCAAAATCAGTCAGAGGATAAAATTGCTAAACAAGATCCCAGCAACCCCAAGCTTTCATGGTCTATTCAGGTCTCTGATGATGGACTCTATAAGGTTTTGTATACATCTAAGGGAACCGATGAAAGAAATCTTATTGCGATTGCTGAATATGCGAGCGAAGAATTTATACCTTTAGTGACTGAATTTGTTGCTGATTATTCTTTTATAGATTCGTTTGAAAACACTCTTTGGTTTTATACAGATCACAATGCTCCTAATGGGAAAGTTGTAAAACTAGACTTCAAAGATTTAGAGAGCGGTTTCCAAGATGTGATCCCAGAAACCAATATGGCTATTAATGGGGTTGATATCATTTATGGTCATTTTGTGGTGAATTATCTAAAAGATACCTTTTCGGAGGTTCGTTACTTTGATAAAGACGGCAACTATCATTCCTCTTTGGAAACAAAGGCTCAAGGCACTATTTCAGGACCTTATGGAAAGCTAAATGATAAAACTGCATATTTTAGTTTTACCAATCTAGTGCAGCCTACTCAGATATTTCAAATAAATTTTGAAAACGGAGAGCAAACATTATTCTGGGAAGAAGCGTTACCAGGTTTTGCTTCCAGTGATTATGTATCTGAAATGGTTTTTTATACCTCTAAAGATGGCACCCAAGTTCCTCTGCATATTAGTCATAAAAAAGATCTTGTTATTACCGAGAGCACGCCAATCTTAGTTTATGGCTACGGAGGTTTTGATATCTCCCAACTTCCTCGATTCTCAAAACGTTTTTTAGCTTGGATGAATCAAAATGGAGTCTTTGCTTTAGCAAACCTCAGAGGCGGATCGGAATACGGTGAAGCTTGGCATCAAGATGGCATGCTCCTCAATAAACAAAATGTGTTTGATGATTTTGCATATGCAGCAAAGTATCTGCACTCCAAGAACATTGGCTCACCCCCCACCACTGCAATTCAAGGCAGATCTAATGGCGGGCTGTTAGTGGGAGCCACCATGTTGCAATATCCTGACACCTTTGGGTTTGCGATTCCTCAAGTTGGGGTAATGGATATGTTGAGATTTAATAAGTTTACAATTGGCTGGGCTTGGGAGTCTGACTATGGCTCACCTCAGGATCCTACACACTTCAAAAACCTGTTCTCTTATTCTCCCTATCACAATATTAAACCAAATATTTGTTATCCCCCTACTCTGGTAACTACTTCAGAGAGGGATGACAGGGTTGTACCTTCGCATTCGTATAAATTTGCAGCAAGACTGCAAAATCTTCAATCGTGTTCTAATCCTATTTTATTGAGAGTTGAAACTAGAGCTGGGCACGGAGCTGGAACTCCAAGGAGTAAGCAAATTGAGGAAATAGCAGATATTTATGGGTTAGCACTTGCTAGTATGAGCCAGTAGATAAATCCTAATCTAAGAAATAGATACTTTCTTAATTTTTCTCTTGCCTACCTGAAATACACCGCTGGTATTTTTCTTAATAGTCGCCTTAGGATCTTCTATCTTATTGTCATCTATTTTTACTGCGCCTTGTTTGATCATTCTCATGGCCTCTGAAGTGCTGCTAACCAATGCAACCTCTTTTAGTAAATTAGGCAGTGGAACCTCATTTCCTTCTATGGAAATACTTACTTCTTCAATATCAGAAGGAATGATGCCTTTTTGAAATCTGTTGATAAATGCTTCCTCGGCACTTTGTGCATCTTTTGCAGAATGAAAACGCTCGATAAGTTCTTTAGCTAGAAAGATCTTTATATCTCTGGGATTTTTACCAGCTTTCTGCTCTTTCTTTAAATCAGATATTTCTTGATTTGATCTAAAACTAAGAAGATCAAACCAACGCCACATGAGATCATCAGAGATAGACATAATTTTGCCAAACATTTCCTCTGGTGCCTCGTCAATGCCTACATAGTTATCCAATGACTTAGACATCTTTTTAACTCCATCTAGGCCCTCTAAAATTGGAACCGTGATCACTGCTTGAGGCTCTTGATCAAAAGCCCTCTGCATTTCTCGACCAACTAGTAAATTAAATTTTTGATCAGTCCCGCCAAGTTCTACGTCAGCTTCTAACGCTATAGAGTCATATGCCTGAATTAGGGGATATAAAAATTCATGGATGGCGATGCTTTGATTATTTTTGTATCGAGTATTGAAATCCTCACGCTCTAGCATTCTTGCAAGGTTGTAATTTGCTGCCAGTTTGATAATGCCCTCAGCACCAAGTTTATTGCACCAGGCTGAATTAAATAAAACCTCAGTTTTGTTAGGGTCGAGTATTTTAAAAATCTGCTTTTTGTAAGTTTTAGCGTTCTCCTTAATATCCTCGCTTTTTAATGTAGGTCTGGTTTTATTCTTACCGGATGGATCTCCAATCATGCCTGTGAAATCACCAATTAGGAAAATAACCCTATGGCCCAGGTCTTGGAAGTGTTTTAGTTTATTAATTAAAACCGTATGCCCGAGATGTAAATCGGGAGCAGTCGGATCAAAGCCAGCTTTAACTACAAGCGTCTTTTTCTTTGAGAGTTTTTTTACTAACTCTTCTTCACCAATAAACTCATCAATACCTCTTTTGATAAGCTCTAGAGCATCTTTTGACATAGTGATTTATTATAGTATGAATCAGGAGATATTTTAGATGACTGACAATTCTCATATGGAATTCATTTTTCCTCCAACAATTAGAGGAATGAAAGTTAAAGATGAAACAGCCTTGTTCCCGATTGGAAAAATTTACTGTGTTGGAAAAAACTATGCTGCGCACGCTAAAGAAATGGGATCAGAAGTTGATAAAAAAGAGCCCTTCTTTTTTTCTAAACCGCCTCAAGCGCTAACTCAGTTAAAAGAGATACCCTATCCAACTAAAACAAATAATCTTCACCATGAGGTTGAATTGGTGGTATTTCTTCACAAAGGCGGAACTAACATTTTGCAAGAACAAGTTAAAGATTTAATTTTTGGCTATGCCGTTGGCGTTGATTTAACCAAGAGAGATTTACAAAATGAGTTTAAAGATGCAGGCAAGCCATGGGATCTATCGAAAGGATTTGATTACTCAGGCCCAATTTCTGAAATTATTAGAAGAGAAAAATTGTTAGGTGATGAGACTATCACTCTAAAAGTAAATGATGAGCTAAGGCAGTCTAGCAATATCTCATTAATGGAATGGGATGTTCCAAGTCTTATTTCTATTCTTTCTCAGCAGGTTACGCTAAAACCAGGAGATGTAATCTTCACTGGAACTCCAGAAGGCGTTGGACCAATTGTAAAAGGTGATTCAATCTTCGCTGAGATCTCGAATATTGGTAGCCTAGATTTCATTATTGTCTGAAAATATTCTTGTGAAGGTTAAAAAAAACTTAAGTTTAAATAAGTTTGCAAATGAAGCTCTGCTTGTTGAAAAACTTTTAAAGGAAGCTGACTTTCTTAATAATCCTGACATTGCTGCAAACGCTGAAAAAATAGTTACTGCCTGCAGATCTCAAAAATCCTCCCAGACTAAGCTGGATGCATTTCTAGCTGAATACGGCCTCTCAAATAAAGAAGGGGTTGCGTTAATGTGCTTAGCAGAATCATTGCTAAGAATTCCTGACAATAAAACAAGAGATGAGCTTATTGAAGAAAAGCTGTCGCACTCTAAATGGCAAGAGCATCTTAATAAATCAGATAGCTTATTGGTTAATGCAGCAACATGGGGTCTCTTGATTGCAGGAAAAATTGTAAAACCTAAATTAAAAAATGATTGGCTAGAAAAGCTGGTAGCCAAATCTGGAGAGACTCCTATTAGAGAGGCAGTATTAATGGCTATGCAAATTCTTAGCAAAGAATTTGTATGTGCATCGGATATAAATCATGTTAAAAAACTAAACTTCGTCAATAAAACGCCCTGCTCTTTTGACATGTTAGGCGAAGCTGCAAGAAATAGCTCTCAAGCTCAGAATTATTTTCATGCTTATGAGGAAGCAATAATCGCAATTGGTGCATTAAACGAGAATAGTTCCTGTAAACATGGAATTTCTATCAAACTGTCGGCTCTTGAGCCTAATTATTTCACGCATAAAGAGAGCATAGTTATAGCAAGGATGCTCCCAAAAATAATCGAATTGTGCAAACTTGCTGCTTCATTAAAGGTTGAAATTACTATAGATGCCGAGGAGCAAGACAGATTGTCTCTTAGCATTCTTGTCTTTGAAGCCATCCTCGAAAATCCTGAACTCAAAGATTGGCAGGACATCGGTTTAGCGGTTCAGGCCTATGGTAGAAGAGCTATGGATGTAATAAATTTTATGGAGCAGTCTGCCCAAGAAAGACCAGGCATTCATGTAAGGCTTGTCAAAGGTGCCTATTGGGATTATGAAATCAAACAATCGCAGATTAAAGGCTATGAAAGCTATCCTGTGTTCACTTCAAAAGATAATACTGATCTTAATTATTTAGTGTGTGCAAAAAAACTCATTCAGATCAAAGAGCTAAAGTGTAAATTTGCTACTCACAATGCTCATACTATTGCTGCCGTTTATAGCCTAGCCAATCAATTTCAGAAGTCTGTTGAGTTTCAACGCTTATTTGGCATGGGTGAGTTGATATATAAAAATGCAAACTCAATATTGAAAGATTTCCCTAAAGTATCAATCTATGCGCCGGTAGGTGCTTATAAGGATTTATTGCCATACCTTGTCAGAAGATTGCTTGAAAACGGAGCTAATAGTTCATTTGTTAATCGACTCTTTGATAAATCATTAGAGCCAAAAGTCTTGATAACATCTCCACTCTCAAAGATTGCTGCTAAAAAGAAAACTGCGCCCTCCATTCCAAATCCAGAACTACTTTTTAAAAATAGATTAAACTCTCAAGGTTTTGATATGAGCGAAGCAATTAATCTGGAAGAATTACAGGACTCCTTAAAAGGCTGGGAAGCCTTTGAATTTAAAGCTCAATGCTTTTCGACTCTTGATGTTGCTCAATCAAGTCCTGAAGAAAGACCGGTGATAGGTACTACAAAAAAATTGGGGACCGTTGAGACATTGTCGTTAAAGGGGCAGCAAAATCTATCTACTATATCTGTATCTTCTACCTGGAAAGATTTAACTACTGCTGAAAGAGCTAAAGTTCTTCACAGGGTGGCTAACGCTCTAGAAGAGAATAGAGTTAAGTTTTTATATTTGCTTATTAACGAAGCCGGAAAAAATTTAAGAGACGCTGTAGATGAAGTAAGAGAAGCAGTTGATTTTCTGAGATATTATGCTGAAGAAGCTAAGGCAGCCAAAAGCAAACCTCAAGATTTAGAAGGCCCTACTGGTGAGAGCAATATGCTCGAGTTCGTACCAAAAGGTATTTTTGTTTCCATCAGTCCTTGGAATTTCCCCTTGGCTATCACTTGTGGTCAGATTGCAGGAGCTTTAGTTTGTGGAAATACAGTGATTGCTAAACCCTCCGAATATACTCCGCTTATTGCCGGTGAATTGGTTGCTACCTTTGTTGAAGCAGGATTACCTCATGATGCTATCCATCTTTTTTTAGGCGATGGCAAGCTGGGCCATCAGTTAACACAACTCCCAAATATTCATGGTGTTGCCTTTACAGGATCCTTAGCTACTGCAAAAAAAATCCATCAAAATATCTCCTCAAGAGAAGGCGCAATCATACCCTTGATAGCTGAAACCGGGGGATTGAATGCAATGGTTATTGATTCAAGTGCTCTGCTTGAACAAACTTGTGATGACGTAATTCGGTCAGCGTTTGGGAGTGCTGGCCAAAGGTGCTCTGCCTTGAGAGTTGCTTTAATAGATCAATCTGTTTTCAAAGATTTTTGGGGTCTTTTAACAGGTGCCATGAGCGAGCTTAGTATTGGAGCCAGTCAAGAATTTGCTACAGATATTGGACCAATTATTTCTGAAAATATGGCAGAAACACTCAAGGAATACATTAACTCAATGCACAACAGTGGCAATGAAATCTTTGCTGTCGATGTTCCTCAAAATTTAAGTAATCAATGGATAGCTCCTACGCTAATTAAGATCAATTCTTTGGATGAAATTAATGAAGAAAAATTTGGCCCTATATTGCATATTCTCCCCTACAAAACATCTGAATTACCACTCCATCTTAAAGCAATGCAAGCTAAAGGATTTGGGCTAACGCTGGGTATTCAATCCAGAATAGAAGGAAAAGAAGAAACCATTACCAAGATTATTAAAACAGGAAATACCTATATTAATAGAGATACCATTGGAGCAGTTGTTGGCTCACAGCCCTTTGGGGGTATAGGTAAATCAGGTACTGGCTTTAAAGCTGGCGGACCACATTACCTTCTGCAATTTATGGATGAAGTTGTCATTACTACCAATACTGTTGCATTTGGAGGTAACGCAGATCTTCTCAATCTCGAAGAAGAAAATTAGCTATGAAAAATTTTTTAGGGGTCATGAGTGGGCTTTTAGTTGCCATCATTGTGATGCTTGGAGTTCTTCAGCTCGCAGAAGATGAAGCTAACAAAGAACCTATGGTTGCCGTAGCTGGAACTCTTGAGCCAGGTATTGCGCTTGAAGAATATACTTACAAAGAGTCGTATTCAGTCCAAAATGGCGACAGCCTAACCGTCATTTTTGAAAAATATAATGTTCCCTTAAATACAACCTACGCACTACTTAAAAACGATAAGGAAAAAATTCTTACCAAAATTGTTCCCGGAGATAAATTTACCTTCGAAATCCAAGGAGAAAAAATTTCAAAGATCTTTTTGCTTAAAGAAAACTTTGATTCTTTTTTAATAGATTTAGAAAAGTCTAGCAAACAAATTATTAAGCTGCCTAAGCAACAAGAATTTATCCAAAGCTTTCATTCCGGTAGCATCAAAGATTCCTTTTATATCGGGGGCATTGATGCAGGTATGCCTGAAAGCATCATCATGGATTTTGCCTATTTGTTTGGATGGGATGTAGATTTTGTTTTTGATGTAAGAGAAGGTGATAGTTTTTCTGTGCTGTACGAAACCCCTTATATAAATGGCACCCAATCAGCAAATGGAAGTATTTTGTATGCAGAATTTAAAAATCAAAATCAAACTTACCACGCCATAAGATTTGGAAGTTTTGAGAAATATGCATATTTTGACAGGGAGGGGAAAAGTCTGAAAAAAGCCTTTTTGAGAGCTCCTTTAGATTTTGCCTACATTAGCTCACACTTTAACCCCAATAGAAAGCATCCTGTTCTGAATCGTATTAGGGCTCATAATGGAGTGGACTATGCAGCCAATCGGGGAACGCCGATTCGATCTACTGGAGAGGGGGTTGTGATTCAACGAGGCACTCGAGGTGGTTATGGTAATGCCATTGAGATCAGGCATGGCGGAGAGATCACAACGCTCTATGCACATATGGATAGATTTCATCCTAATATAAAACTAGGCTCCAAAGTAGATCAGGGACAAACCATAGGCTATGTCGGCTCCTCTGGCTTGGCTACCGGGCCTCATTTACATTATGAATTTAAAGTAAATAATAAGCCGGCTGATCCTGTAAAGGTTGAATTGCCCTCAGCTGAACCTATCAGCGCCCAAGCGAAAGAAAGTTTTATGCAAACAATTGCAAATTACGAGAACAACCTGAAAAGATTTATACTGAAAGAAGATAATGAACAAACCCTCCCCTGATCTTTATATAGGCACCATGAGTGGCACCAGCATGAATGGGATTGATGTTTGCGCTATATCAATAAGTGGCCGCACCCCAAAACTGATTGCTTTTGCCTCGTATAATTATCCACCCAAACTGTCAGCAGAATTATTTGAACTTATAAAAGCTCCCTCGATGCATTTAGATAGCTTTGGCAAACTCAACTTTCAGATTGGTAGAGCATTTGCATCAGCTATTGAGCGTTTTATAAGCAAGCATGGTATCAGCCCCAATAAAATAAAAGGGATTGGATTGTCTGGTCAAACTGTATGGCACTCACCTAAAGGCCCTGCTCCTTTCTCAATACAGCTTGGCAGCCCGCATCCCATAACTAAAATCATCCATGCGCCAGTTGTGTTTGATTTCAGAAACAGTCACATAGCAGCAGGCGGTGAAGGCGCGCCGCTGGTTCCACCTTTTCATGCCAAAATGTATCCATTTAAAAAACCAAGCATGGTGCTTAATATAGGTGGCATATCTAACTACACGCTAGTATCGGGTGCCTCGTTCTTTGGATCGGATATTGGTCCAGGGAATGCTCTCATGGATGCCTATTGCAGAGAACTTCTTAAAAAACCCTGCGATCACAATGGGGCATTGGCCAGTAAAGGCACTATTAAATCAGGCTTGGTTAGAAAAATATTGCAACGCAAAGAATTTAAACGTAAACACCCTTTTTCGACAGGAAAAGAAATCTTCAATTTTCAATTTATACCCAATCAACTACTGCGCTTAAGTCCTGAGGATGCGCTCGCTTCCTTAACCGAAGTAACGGCACAATCCATTGCAATGACTGCAAATAAACATAAAAAGTATAAAAACATTTATGTGTGTGGTGGGGGAGCATTTAATAAGCATCTAATGAGTCGCTTAGATGCATTATGCGAACAATCTGTCTTTACTACAGAAGCTCTTGGCATACATCCTCAAGCCATTGAGTCTATGGCGTTTGCTTGGATGGCATACATGAGAGTATCCAACAAAAAAATACCTATAGCCCAAAATGGAAGCAAGGCTTTGTTGGGTTCAGTGCTAAGAATTAAATAGCAAAAGATTCGCCGCAACCGCAAGTAGTCTTGGCGTTTGGATTGTTGATAATAAATCTAGAGCCGCCTAAATCTTCCACAAAATCAAGCTTGGAGCCAAAAAGGTAAGGATAAGAAAGGGCGTCAACCAAGATGGCTACTTTGTCAAAGTGCTGGACATCATCGTCTGCTGCAATCTCGGGATCAAACTTAAATCCATATTGAAACCCAGAACATCCGCCGCCAGTCACATACACTCTAAACTGATTAGAGCCCTGTTGACCGGAAAGCACAGCAATGCGCTCCAAAGCTTTTGGTGTGGGCTCAATAGAGTGAAAACTTTCCGTACTCACACTCTAATTATAGGTCTGAATTACTGTTTCTCAATATTGCTTGTTATCTTTCTTGCAGGTCTTGAAGGCACTACAATGGAGGGATGTACTTGTGGTTCAAAATATTTCATATCTTTTTTATGTTTGCTTGGTTTGCAGGTATCTTCTATTTACCACGTTTATTTGTCTATTTTATAGAGTCAGATAATCAAGAAACCAAAGACACTCTTACCTTGATGCAAAGAAAGCTATTTCGCTTTACTTTCCCCATGGGATTAATAGCCGTTGGTATGGGTCTTTATCTAGTAAGCGCTTTGGGTGGAATGGAGTACGTGCTAACGCAACGCTGGATTATGCTCAAACTTTTCTTAACCCTTATTTTATTAGGTTATCAGCTCTACTGTTGGAAGTTGATTACTCAACTTGAAAGCAAGCACTGCAATTGGACTAGCAAACAAATGAGAATCTTCAATGAAATGCCGGTACTACTTTTACTATTAATCCTTATCAGTGCTGTGTTTAAATTTTGAAGTTATCGGCATCTCAACTAAAGGGCATCCATCTTATTATTGATGAAAAATATTGGGGAGATAAAACCAAAGCTCAGATAAATACTTGTATTGAGCTTGGGATAAAAGTATTTCAATTCAGATTTTCAAGATCTTTTTTGCTAAAGACAGGAAATGCTGAGCTTCAAGAATTACTATCCATGATAAAGGAAGCAAATGGTTTGAGTTTGCTTAACAATCATTGGCATTTAGTTGAGCGGTTTAAATTTGATGGCGCCCATATCGGACAAAGCGATGGTGATCCGTATTTGATTAAAAATAGTCTCAAAGAAAAAGTACTTGGAGTGAGTTGTTACAGCTATCTGGGTCTTGCTGAGCAAGCGAAGAATGCTGGATGTGATTATGTTTCCTTTGGAGCTTTTGCTAGTTCAACAACCAAGCCCAGTGCAAAAATCTTAAGCAAAGAGCAAATCCATCATATAAGAAATTTTGAAGGATTACCCATGGCCCTAATTGGGGGAATAGATGAAACCAACTTAACCAGTCAAATAGCATCAAGTTTTGATATGATTGCTATCTCAAATGGAATCCTAGGCGCTAGTGATGTAGGTAGGGCCGTTCAGGATATCAATAGAATAATTAATAGATGAAACTCAATAAATCAAAAGAACTCTTTTTAGAAGCTCAAAAACATATTCCTGGAGGAGTGAATTCACCAGTCAGAGCTTTTAAGAATATTGATGGTAATCCAATCTTTTTTCAGGCAGCGAAAGGGCCTTATTTAACGGATGCTGATGGTAATCAATTTATTGACTATATAGGCTCTTGGGGTCCGATGATTTTAGGGCATTCAAACCCAATCATCTTAAATGCAATTAAAAGTCAGCTTGAACTAGGAACAAGTTATGGTGCTCCTACTGCAATAGAAACCGATCTAGCTGCTTTAATTAAAAGCCAATACAACATTGATAAGCTGAGAATGGTGAATTCTGGAACCGAGGCCACCATGAGTTGCATTCGTGTGGCTAGAGGTGCAACCCAAAGAGACAAAATCGTAAAGTTTACAGGCTGCTATCATGGTCATGTTGACTCATTATTAGTAAAAGCTGGCTCAGGAGTATCTACGTTTGGTCTCCCAGATTCGCCTGGAATTCCGGCCTCTTTAGCTGAACATACAGCCTCTCTTGAATATAACAATATTGAGGAAATTAATGATTTTATGCAGACTCACGGAGAGAGTGTTGCTGCGATTATTGTAGAACCTATTGCAGGTAACATGGGATATATTCCTGGACACGATGATTTCTTATTGGCTCTTAGAACCGCATGCGATAAATACGGTTCAATCCTAATATTTGATGAAGTCATGTCTGGCTTTAGAGTGGCACTTGGAGGAGCACAGCAATTGTATGGCATTACGCCAGATTTAACTGCCTTTGGTAAAGTCATTGGAGGAGGTCTTCCGGTGGGCGCTTTTGGAGGCAAAGCTGAATTGATGAATATGTTGGCTCCTGAAGGACCTATCTATCAAGCAGGAACACTTTCAGGCAATCCACTTGCCATGGCTGCTGGCAGCGCCCTACTGAATGAATTAATTAAAGAAAATCCATACCGGTCTCTAGAGATAATGGCAAACCAATTGCTCACAGGTATGGCTGAAATCTTTCAATCTAAAAGCATTCCATTTGTTTATGGTGCATCGGGCGGGATGTTTGGATTTTTTATTGCAGAAGAAATGCCAGCTAATTTTGAAGACGTTTCAAAAACAGATTCTGAATTATTTAAACGAGTTTATCTCGGGTGCTTAGAAGAAGGAGTATACTTTGCTCCCTCAAAATTTGAAGCAGGCTTTATTTCAACCACCCATGTGGAAAGGGTCATTGATGAGACATTGGCAAAAGTTTCAAAAGGATTAGAGAGGTTATGAGTATGTACGATATTGTAGGAATAGGTAATGCGTTGGTTGATACACAATTTAAGGTAACCCATGAGCTGATTGATACTCTGGGATTAAAAATTGATCAAATGACACTGAGTAGTTCTGAAGAACATGCTCCAATTATTGCAAAGCTTATTGAAGAGCAAGCTGAGTCGGTTTCCGATTGCGGTGGCTCAGCTACAAACTCTTTGGTAGCAGCTTCTATGTTTGGAGCAAATTGTTTTCATAATTGTAAGATTGCTGACGATGAAGATGGCCATAGGTATTTAACGAGCCTCAATGAAACTGGAGTTCATCATTCAGGCCAGATGAGTGACCCTGCTATTTTGCCCACAGGAAAATGCCTTATTTTGGTTACCCCGGATGCTAAACGCACTATGTTGACTGCACTTAACGTAAGCGCAGCTATGAATAAAGAGGATATTGTTAAAGATTCCTTGGTAGCAGCAAAGATTTTCTATATGGAAGGCTATATGGTTACATCGGATGAAAACTACGCAGCCTTG
This sequence comes from Gammaproteobacteria bacterium, assembly GCA_008080945.1. Classification (GTDB taxonomy): domain Bacteria; phylum Pseudomonadota; class Gammaproteobacteria; order Magnimaribacterales; family D2472; genus VMDH01. The sequence continues at coordinate 15,846 of VMDH01000057.1, forward strand.
AACACAGCCATTGATGCTGCAAAGGCTAATGACCGCTTGCTAAAAGTTCTCTCTTTATCTGATCCAGGCATTGTTGAAATATTTAAAGAGAGGTTTAAAGAAGTGGAAAGCCAGGGGCTGGACTTTATTCTGTGTAATGCTGATGAGGCCATGGCGTTTACTGAGACCGCTTCATTGGAAGAAGCAATCTCGAGTCTTAAGAAAAAACCTTATAAGAGCGCCATTACTACCGGTGCAGATGGATGCTGGATTGTTGATGGTGATTCAGTCTCTCAAGTGCCTGGCATCAAAATCAATCCTATCGATACCAATGGCGCGGGGGATATGTTTGCCGGCTGCTTTATGTATGCTTTGTTAGAGGGCTGCTCATTGAATGAATGTGCTGAATTTGCGAACTACGGAGCATCCAAAGTAGTAGAAACTTTTGGACCTCGATTGGATGCCTTAGGGTATTCGGAGGTTAGAAAAAAATTTAAAAATAACTAGCTTAGACAATAATATTCTGATATTTTGTTGCGCCTTAGTTGAAATTAAAGAATTATATTCATGCCTAAAACAACCAAAAAAACTACCACAACCAAAGCAGCAAGCAAAAAACCTGCACCTAAAAAAGTAGTAAAAAAAACTACTGCCAAGAAGGCACCAGCAAAGAAAGTAGTTGCCAAAAAAGCTGCCCCAAAAAAAATCGTTAAAAAAACTGTGGCTAAAAAAGCTCCGGCAAAGAAAGCTGTAGCGAAAAAAACTAAGAAGCCTGTTCAGATTTCTTCTTACAAAGCCAAGAAAAATGAAAAGTACATGAGTGCAGCAATGAAAAAACATTTCACACAAGTCTTGATGGAATGGCGTGAGCACCTTAGAGAGGAAATGCAGAAAACTTTTGATCATCTTAAAAATAAGGGTGAAACTTTTGCAGATCCAGTCGATCGTGCTTCTCAAGAAGAAGAATTTGCATTTGAGCTACGTACAAGAGATAGAGAAAGAAAACTGATTAATAAAATTGCTGTCTCACTTGAACAAATCAAACAAGATGATTATGGTTATTGCCATGCCTGCGGTATTGAAATTGGTGTGAAAAGATTGGAAGCAAGGCCAACCGCAACCCATTGCATCGATTGTAAAACCTTGGATGAAATTAAAGAAAAACAATTTGGTTGGTAATGCTAATCAATTGCTTTGAGGCAAAAACCACCGCTTGATTAAATCTCATTTAACTAAAAAACCTCCTAATTCTCTTAGGAACATTAAGACCGACTCCCTTGCTCTTGATATTCTTAAAACTCTAGAACAGCATCGTTTTCAGGCATTTTTGGTTGGGGGATGTGTTCGTGATGCGCTGGTAAACTTGAGTCCAAAGGATTTTGATATCGCAACCGATGCTACTCCTGAACAGATAAGGAAAATATTTAAAGCTTCAAGAATCATTGGTAAACGCTTTAAATTGGTGCATGTCTTTCAAAGACAAAAAATTATTGAGGTATCGACTTTTAGATCTTCTAAAGTAAGTGTGGAAGATGAAGACCAAGAAATCCTAAAGGACCCACAAGGAAAAATTGTAAGAGATAATTCTTGGGGCAGCATTGAAGAGGATTGCCAAAGAAGAGACTTCACCGTGAATGCCCTCTACTTCAATCCAATTAATAATTTGCTATTTGATCCCCATCATGGGGTTGAGCATGCAAAAGATAAGATATTGGTTTCTATTGGCAACCCCCTGAGAAGATTTGAAGAAGATCCGGTTAGAAGCCTCAGAGCCATTAGATTTGCAACTAAGCTGGGATTCAAAATTGATAAAGAAGTGAAAGAGGCAATCTATCAAAAAGGTCACCTACTGAATTCTGTATCAACTGCCAGAATGTTTGATGAATTCAATAAGCTTTTTTTGCAAGGTAAAGCCAAAGATAATTACTTAAAATTGGATGAGTTTGGTTTGAGTAAGTTTTTGATTTCCTCCAAGACTGGTGAGCATCAATCCTTTCAAAGAGAAATGATCATGCGCTCTTTAGAAAATACAGATGAAAGAGTTAAAAATAATCAATCCGTTACCGCCGGCTTTCTCATTGCTGCCATGCTGTGGCCGAAGCTTGCGAAGCTTTCAAGTGATAATGAAGAAATTAATTTAAAGAAATTTTATCGAAATATGGATTTTTGCATTGGCCATCAAATGGCTCTCACTGCTGTACCTAGAAGATTTTATGGATACATCAAAGATATTTGGACTCTACAGATTAAGCTGCAAAGCAGGTTAGGTAAGCAACCTTTAAAGCTGGTTGCCCACCCTAGATTTAGGGCTGCGTTTGATTTATTGCTGCTCAGAGAGCAATGTATTCCTAAAAATGACGGCCTGACCGAGTGGTGGTTTAAATTTCAAAATTGCTCAAGAGCGCAAAAAGCCCAGATGCTAGAAAAGCTTTATGAAAAGAGAAAAGGAACCAACTATAAAAAGTTTGGATTCTCTGAAGAGATACGCTAACCTTTCTTCATATAGAAATGAAATTAGCTATTCAAGAAGCTCCGCTTCCTAAATATATTGCTGTCGAGGGACCTATTGGTGTGGGCAAGACTACTCTTGCCAATAAGCTAGCCGAAACATTTAACTATGATGTTCTATTAGAACAACCCTCTGAAAACCCTTTTCTTGAAAGTTTTTACAAAAACCCAGGTCAATCTGCCCTAGCCGCTCAGCTGTTCTTTTTATTTCAAAGAATGCAACAAATTCAAGATCTCAAGCAACGCAGTCTTTTTGAGCCTGTTCGAGTTGCTGATTTTGTAATTGAAAAGGATAGATTATTTGCTGAAGTGAACTTATCAAAGGAGGAAATGCAGCTTTACGATAAAGTTTATGACCACCTAACCATCGATGCGCCAACGCCTGATCTAGTCATTTACTTACAAGCTCCTGTAGATGTATTGCTCGATCGTATTAACCGACGCGGAAATCCAAATGAGAAATACTTAACTGCAGACTATCTAGAAAAGCTCAATGAAGCCTATTCAAAGTTTTTTCTTTACTACGAAAGCGCGCCCTTGCTGATAGTAAATGCAGCTGGCATAAACCTCCACGATAGTGAAAGTGACTATGAGATGTTGGTGGATAATATTATGTCTAATCCCAAGGGTAAGAATTTCCTAAACCCTCAACCAAGCATTCTGTAGCATGACCGAAAAGGTCTACCAACCACCAAAAAAAAATAGTAATCCTCATTTTGAAAACTGGGAGGACTACGAAAAGAAATACCAAACCTCCATCAAGGATCCTATAAGTTTTTTTAAAAATGAGGCTTTAGATTTAGAATGGTTTCAATCTTTTACAACGGTCCACAATAACGAGTTTGCAGAAGCTAAGTGGTTTGAAGATGGTCTGTTAAATGCTTGTCATAATTGTGTGGATCGCCATTTGGCCACTCGAGCAGATCAGGTAGCAATCATCTGGGAAAACGATGATGGCAACCAAAGCAAATCCTATACCTTTAGAGAACTGCACGAAGAAGTCTGCTTATTTGCTAATGCATTAAAAAATCTTGAAGTAAAAAAAGGCTCTAGAGTTTGCATTTACATGCCCATGATCCCTGAAGCAGCATTTGCGATGCTGGCTTGCGCAAGAATTGGGGCTATTCATTCGGTTGTTTTTGGAGGATTTTCTGCAGAATCCTTGAAGGACAGGATTTTAGATGCTGAGTGCGATGTTGTTATTACAGCTGATGAAGCTGTCCGTGGAGGTAAATCTATACCTCTCAAAAGCAGCGTGGATGAAGCCATTGCCCACTGCCCCTCAATAAGATACTGCCTAGTGGTCACTAATACTGGGAACTCTATCAATTGGAATCCTGAGATAGATAAAAGTTATTCAAAAATGAAAGATAGTCTTGATAAAGATTGTCCCTGCGAACCTATGAGTGCTGAGGATCCATTGTTTATTCTGTATACCTCTGGTTCCACCGGCAAGCCTAAAGGCGTCCTCCATACTACAGGCGGCTATCTTTTGGGAGCACATATGAGCTTCAAATACATCTTTGGGTATAAAGAGGATGATATTTATTGGTGTACAGCCGATGTAGGCTGGATTACTGGACATACCTATATCGTTTACGGACCTCTTTCTAATGGTGCAACTACTCTTATGTTTGAGGGTATCCCAACCTACCCCAATGCCTCGCGCTGTTGGGAAATTTGCGACAAGTATCAGGTGAGTATTTTTTATACAGCTCCAACTGCAATCAGGTCATTGATGTCTATGGGAGATCAGTTTGTGAATGCTACCGATAGATCTTCGTTACGTTTATTAGGTACTGTTGGAGAACCCATTAACCCTGAGGCATGGGAATGGTATTACCGGGTGGTTGGCAATGAGAACTGTCACATTGTTGATACCTGGTGGCAAACAGAAACCGGCTCGGTATTAATATCTCCCATCGGAGGCATTACTCCAGCTAAACCAGGTTCTGCAACGTTACCTTTCTTTGGTATTCAGCCAGCAATTTTGGATGAAGAGGGAAAAGCGTTAGTCGGAGCAGGATCAGGAAACCTAGTGATGACCTCCTCTTGGCCAAGCCAGATAAGAACCGTCTACGGAGATCATCAAAGAATGCTGGATACTTATTTTTCTCAATACAAAGACTGTTATTTTACGGGCGATGGAGCTCGCAGAGATGAGGATGGCTACTATTGGATAACTGGCAGAGTGGACGATGTACTTAATGTTTCCGGTCACAGACTAGGTACTGCTGAAATTGAGAGCGCACTGGTACTTCATGAAAAAGTAGCTGAAGCAGCAGTGGTTGGCATGGAGCACCCTATTAAAGGCCAAGGAATTTATGCCTTTGTTACCTTGATGGTAGGAACAGAGGGCAGTGATGCTTTATTGGATGACTTAAAATCATTGGTTGCAAAAGAAATTAGTCCTATTGCTAAACCTGATCTTATCCAATGGGCTCCAGGCCTTCCTAAAACGAGATCTGGAAAAATCATGCGTAGAATTCTTAGAAAAATTGCTGAAGGAGACTATTCCAATCTTGGCGATGTAACTACTTTAGCTGATCCTGCAGTAGTAGAGGATTTAACTGCCAATGCAAAAACGCTCTAATTAAAAAAATAGCGCCAATAAAGTTAGAATCCCTAACACCAAATAAAAAAAACTCATCATGGGAGCAAATTGATCATCCGCCAATTCTGCCATTTGTTTAAACATTGAGGCTGACATCTCTCTTGCAGCCAACATGAACACGACGCTGAGAAGATGATAGATAAAGATTAAGAAAATAATGGTCTTTGCATGCATCAGATAGGTTACTCCTGATAACACTGAAAAATATACTTCAAGACTAAGAAATACTTTGAAAGGTGATTCTCCGCTCAGCCAGCCACTAAAACTAACATTCTTTTGTATGGCATAAAAAAATCCAAATGCTAATAAAAGATAATGAGTGCTTAATAGACTTATCAGCATATTTAAGTTATGTGCCAGATATCTTCCGATCTTTTAGCTTGATGATCTTTCTCAAGCTTTAGCAAGTGGGCTTCAAGGCTTCTTTGTGCAAGCGGGAATAATCTTTGGTCGACGTCATCGTATACCAAAGGCAGTAGGTCTTTAATACTGCCAGGTCCGTGAAGCTCCATCTTGGACAAAACCTTTTTTTCTCTCTCCAATCTGTGATTAACGATCCAATCAATCACTTGTAGGGGTTGATCCATGAAATCACCGTGGCCTGGACCAATAGTGTCGAACTCATAATTCTTTAATAAATGAAGTGACTCTAAATATGCAGACATGTCTCCATCTGGTGGTGCAATCACAACCGTTGAGCCATTCATGATGTGGTCTCCAGTCAATATACAATTCGCTTCTTTGATGAGAAAACAAAGATGATTGGATGCATGACCAGGCGTATGGATTACTTCGATGACGTATTCATCTGTTTCAACAAGATCTCCATGCACAAGTTCTTTGACTGGGTTAAAAGTCTTATCCTGTAGACCATCATCTTCTTTAACTTTTTGGCCATAAACTGGAAGAGAATATCTCTGCTGGAGATAAGCAGCTCCCGGAGAGTGGTCTTTATGAGTATGGGTTACCAAAACCCTTTTGAGCTTGTCTCCGCATTGGGCCACAACGTTATCTAAGCGGCTCTCTTGCAAGGGGCCTGGATCTACAAGCGTGATATCTTCTATGCCTATTAAGTAAGTGTTGGTACCAGGGCCTGTGAACATGCTGGCATTATCAGCACATATTCTTTTAATTAATTCATCTCTCATCGTATCCATCCTCTCCTGGCAACAAGCCAACCCATTGCCCATTTTCTTTATAGAATTTAGGTAAGATCGTTTCGATGGTGCCTACTGGCAACTCTTTGAAGTGATTAATGGCAGCCATACTTGAGGAGAATTTACTCAACATCTCTAAGTTTTTAATCGTTGGCATAATTAAATTTAAATTTCCGGCCTCATATTCTTTTAGCGCTTTAGCAGGAGCGATCCAAAGACTATCGGTGAGCTCACTGCCATCGTGCCAGCCTTCAATATCGCGTGGCGCAAAAGCAATAAAGAATCTTGTGGTAAAACGTTTTGGCTCCACATCTGGAGTAATCCAATGAGCGCAATAAGCAATATTTTCTGCGGCAATAGTTATATTGTATTTTTCTAACAGCTCTGCAAAGCACATATTCCCCTCATTTAATAGGGTTCTATCATGACTAAGCTTGCCATTAGAGAAGTTACCGGTGCCCATAATAATTCCTACTTCCTCAAAACATTCCCTTGCAACTGCCACCCAATAAGCAAGACCATGGTGTTCAATTGCAAGAATATCCGATGCCTGTGAATCAGAAAGACCATGGCATCTGGCATATAAAGCGGGATCTTGATCTTCGCTATCTAATTTACCTCCAGGAAATACGTGCAAATTTCCAAAAGCGCCATGCGTGTTCCTTTTAACCATGAGCACTTCTAGTGCTTGATTATGATCTCTTACAAGCATAACGGTTGCTGCAGGATTGATAGGCTTTAATTCCATGGTGTGGCTATTATCCTTTAGAATATTACTGAATGGAAATTACCAACAATCTAAATCAAGATCTTCACAAAGCACCTGACTGGTTCAAGCAAGCAATTAAACAAAACTATGAAAGAAAAGAAACTGCTATAGAAAACAAGAAGCTGGTTTATCAAACTCTAGGAGACTCAAAAGAAGATGTGGTCATAGTCCTGATTCATGGAACTGGTGCCCATAAAGACTGGTGGAGCCCATTGGGATCTCTCCTTAAGGGCAATCATTATTTAATTGTGCCTGACTTACCAGGCATGGGAGAATCAGATTTTCATGAAGAATATAGCTTTCCATTATTTCAAAAAGCTATTGAGCACATTCTAGAGATTGAGTCCTGTGCTCATAAAAAAGTTGTACTCATTGGTCATTCTCTCGGGGGACATATAGCAGGATATATGGTTAGTGAAAGAAAGGGGTTTTATGAGGGCATGGTAATGATTGATACGCCCATCAGGCCTCCAAGCTATGATTACACCAGTCATAAGGCAAGCATTCCCATTAGAAAAATTAAATACTATGAAGATAAGCTTACTATCCTTAATAGATTTAGGTTAATGCCTCCCCAAGATTGTCAAAATGACTGGTATTTACGCTATATTGCGGAGCACTCCATCAAAGAAACAAGTGAGGGTTGGCGTTGGAGATTTGATGATACTATTTTTCACTCATTAAATAGGCTGCACGGATATGAATTTGAGTTTACATGTCCTTCTTTGTTTATCGCCGGAGGGAAAAGCTTGCTGCTGGATTCTAGAATTATGCAATACATGCAAGAAGCCTTTAAATCCAGTATGGATTTTGAGGTGATAGACAATGCGGCTCATCATGTCTTGCTAGATGAGCCCCTTTTACTTATGGATGTCATTAACGGTAAACTGAAACAATGGATGATCCACAAAACCTCTTAGCCTTAGCATTGATTACAGTGGGTGCTTCCGTTTTTTTGCTGCGTCGCCTTGTTTTTAAAGCTAAAGATTTCATGACCTCTCCCACCATCATTAGATTGGCGGGCTTAATTAGATTGTCTCTAGGAACACTGGTGTTATGGTATGTGTTCACTTTATCAGGCGCATTAGAAATTTGGGAGATAATTGTTTTAGTCATAGGAATCTTACTTTTTCTATCAGGGATCCTTATGACTTTCTTTGTCACCTTATCGCAAAACCTCATTAATAATCATCTTGAAAGAATTGTTCCTGTAGTATCTTTGCTCATATGTTTGCTAGGAGTCATCCTGCTTTGAAAAAATTCCTCTCATGCACTTTACTAATAATGTTGTATGGGTGCGGTCAGGACTCCATACCACCGCTTGAAGGCTGCAATTCTAATCAGGAGTTTGTTGTTTACTGTGGATTCCAAAATCCAGAGGATTTAGCTCTAACTCCAGATAATAATTTTCTTATAGTGGCGGAATTTGGAGGCATGGCGCCACTGGTTGAAATGCAACCAGGCAAATTAAGTTTTTTTGATCTTACAAATAAGATAAGAAGAGATGCCCTCATTACTTTTGGGTCTAATGTCTGGGGGGATTCGGCCTGCACAAGGGATCCTGCTATTCCATTTGGTCCTCATGGAGTTGATTTAATAGAACGTGAAGACGGTAAGTTCCAATTAGCAGTAGTTAGCCACTATCCCAACGAAAGTATCGAGATGTTTGAACTTACGAATCTCGATCAGTGGGTGCTCGAATGGAAAGGCTGCATTAATGTGGATGACAATTATTACTTTAATGATGTGTCATTGGATAAAGCAGGTAACTTTTATGCAACACACATGTTTGATGCAGACTACTCCCTTGCGAGAGTGGTATGGAATGTATTTGCAAAATCGGATACTGGATTTGTGGTCAAGTGGAGTACCACAGGAACATTTGAAGAACTTGAATTCACTGCAGGCTCTTTCCCCAATGGCATTGCGCTAGATATCGATAATGGCAATTTATTGGTTAACTACAATCTAGGTGATAAAACCGTGCTGTATGATCTGAGCAAAGAAAGTATTTTGGGTGAATATAAACATAACTCCCCAGATAATGTGGTCATTCAAAATGGCTATGCATGGGTTACTAATCATGATCATGCGGCAACAGATACTTTCAAGTGTGACAGCAATCCCAATTGCCCGCTTCCATTTTCAGTTAATCAATTATCTCTTGAGGACCTCTCTTTAATTTCAGCCTTCAAATTTAAGAACAGCAATATGGGAGTAGGAACTGTTGGGTTACCCTATCAAAATTCTATTTGGATAGGTTCTTACCATTCAGATAGGCTTGCAGAAGCTAAAATCGCTCTAAGTGAATAAACTTTTCAAAGTGCAGCAAATTTTTGCTGCTGAAGATTCTTTTTTTGCAAAAGGCAACAAACCCATTGATCTGATGTTGTTGGCTGCCAAATCATCTGCAAACTGGTTGGCTAAGAATTTTCCTACAAACCAATTTGTTTTTCTCATTGGTCCCGGAAATAACGGTGCTGATGGTTTGCATGCTGCAAACTTTCTTATGAATGATGGATATGAAGTTAGGGTGTTAGATGCATTACCCCATAAATCCAAATCAATATTAAATACTAAAGCTTGGGAGATGCTTCCTCTCAAAAAGATCAAAACACTCAAGGCAATCCCAAAAAACACCGTTATGGTTGATGCGGTGTTTGGCATCGGGGGAAAAGGCATCACATCTCAACGTTTAAAAAACATTATTAAAACGGCTAATGCGTTTAGACATAGGGTGTCAATCGATGTTCCTACAGGAATAAATTTAACCAATGATAGCTTGCAAGAATCTATTACTTTTGCAGCAGACTTTACCCTCACATTTCTGGGTCTTAAGGAGGGATTTTATAGATGCTCTCATAACTCCTTAAATACAGGTAAAATTGTGTTGCTAGAGCTGAATAAAAATGTTCTAAGAAGTACTAAGAGCGATGCGATGTTGTTTGATTTTAATGATGTAAGAAAAAAATTACCTGAAAGAGCAAGAGATTCTCATAAGGGCAAGCACGGCAAAATGATTGTGCTCGCGGGTGATGAGGGAATGGGAGGAGCTGGCATCCTAACTGCTATGAGTGCACTTCACTCCGGTACAGGACTTATTAAACTCTTGACCCGAAATATGTATGTTGCCCCTGCGCTTTCTCAAATTCCTGAGGTAATGGTTACTGGTGGAGATACTGCTCAAGATCTTGAAATGCAGCTTGGTTGGGAAGATGTTTTAGTTGTTGGCCCTGGTTTTTTTGAAAATTATTGGTCTGAACAAAATCTCTACAAAGCTCTAGGTCATGCAAAGAAAGCTAAATCAAAATTGGTTATTGATGCAGGCGCTCTTGGTATGCTGGTTAACAAACCTTTCTCAGCCTTTAAATTAAAAAGTAATACGGTATTGACTCCTCATCCAGGCGAAGCCGCAAGCTTGCTGAATACATCAACTGAAAAGGTTCAACAAAATAGAATTGCTGCTGCAAAAAGACTGCATAAGAAGTACGGATGCATCATTGTGCTTAAAGGAATGGAAACTATCATTGCCGACAAAAATAAAGTTTTTATCTGCGAGAATGGTTCGCCCTCGTTAGCTACCCCTGGATCAGGAGATGTACTTGCAGGACTAATTGGCTCTCTCATGGCCCAAGGCTTAACCTCCCTAACTGCTGCTAAATGTGCAGTTGCAGTTCATGGATTGGCTGGAGAAATTCTGGAAGAAGAAATTGGAACTGTGGGTGTAACTGCTCAAGATATTATTGGCACTGTTCGAAGTTTAATAAACTAAGTTGACTATTTATTTACAGAGTGAAATTGACACGCTCAAGGCAGGAGCAAAGCTTGCACATATGCTTGCACAGCCAAACAAAAACTCAGAAATACATCTCATTGGAGATCTTGGAGCAGGAAAGACGACCCTCGCTAGAGGTTTTCTTGAGAGCTTAGGCTGGAAGGGAGCGGTCAAAAGCCCAACTTATACTTTATGCGAAGAATATTTATTAGAAGAAACCCTTGTTTTACACTGCGATCTGTATCGATTGAATGCTCTAGAGGATTTGGAAATATTAGATCTTGATCGTGCGACACAATTAACTAAAATCTTATTGATTGAATGGCCAGATAGATTGCCCCTACAAAGAAAACCAGACGTTGAAATTCATTTATCTCACCAAGATAAAGGCAGAGAATTAGAATTAATCGTAATGAATGAAAACTTAAAAATATCAGCAGCAGAATTATGAAATCATACTTTCGGGCATTGTTGTGTGCGCTCCTGGTATCCATGCCAACAGTAAATGCGAGTGTTGCTTTCAAAGAATCTTTAGTCACTTCTGAGGGCGATATAAGGCTAGTTTTTACTTTAGAGAAGGTTGCCTTACTTAATGCTTATGCATTGGATGATCCCTCAAGAATAGTGATAGATATAAAGGATGTTGCTATGGGCGAAATCAAAAGCACGAAGCTTGGCCCCGTCCAATCTATAAGAGGTATTCAAGAATCTAACTTGACCAGATTGGTCATCGACCTAAATGGATCGGTATATTGGAAAAAACCTTGGCAAGTTAAAAAGAAAGAGGAAGTTCTTTTAATCCTCGAAATGAAGAACAACCAAACAACTTCTCGTAATACAAGAGATATCCTGGTGGCGATTGATGCGGGACATGGAGGAAAAGATCCTGGCGCAGTTGGTAAAAATATCCTGGAAAAAGATGTCACCCGTATGATTGCGAAAGAGCTTGAACGCACTCTTAGAGACACCAAGGGCTATCAACCGATCATGATCAGAAAAGGAGATACTTTTGTCAATTTAGACGATCGCTATCAAATTGCCCGAGAACAAGGTGCAGATTTATTTGTGTCCATTCACGCAGATGGATTTAGATTAAGTTCTGTTAAAGGGGCTTCGGTATTTGTTTGGTCTGAGGAGGCCTCATCTATTACAGCAGACAACCTATCCAAAAAAGTTTTGACCACCGATCCGGCTGTGAAAGCAAAAATTGGTAAATTAGATGTTAGAGATTTTGATGAGGATGCCGCAAGAGCTTTATATGAAATAGCTTATGAGGCTAAAATTGAAAACAGTACCCTCCTTGCAAACCATATACTTAAATACCTTAAAGCTGACCCCTTTACGAAGATGCATAAAAACCAGGTAGAGTATGCAGATTTTAGGGTTCTTAAATCTGTTGATATACCTTCGGTACTTGTAGAATCGGGTTTCATATCTAATCCCGATGATGCAAAAAGATTGGCCGGCAAACCAGGCAGAAGAATGATTGCTAGAGGAATATTTTTAGGCTTGCATGACTACTTCAAAGACAAGCCCAAACCAAATACTATTATGGATAATTATCCTGGGTTTCTAGTTTATAAAGTGCAATCAGGAGATGTGCTCTCTGAAATAGCAATTAGGTTTGGAGTAAGCGTGTCAGAAATAATTGCTTGGAATAATTTGGGTAATAATCCTATTTTTCCTGGGCAAGAGATCACCATAAGGATTTAATATGAGTGCAACCATTGTAATAACAGGCGCAACTAATGGTATTGGCAGAGCAGCCATTACAGATCTTGCCAAAGACCATGCGCATATTATTTTTACTTATAGAAATGAGGATTTAAAAGATAGTCTATGCTCTGAGCTAAAAGCCATTCGCCCTGAAATAAAACTAGAGGCCATCTACTGTGATTTTTCAGTACTAGATTCTATCAGGGAAGCCTGCGACATCATTCAAGCATCCACCAAAAAAATAGACATATTAATTAATAATGCCGGGGTAGTTAATACAGCATACTTTGAAACTAGTGAAGGCATTGAAAATACCTTTGCAGTTAATCACCTGGGTTACTTTCTATTTACAAATCTTCTCCTCGATCTGATTCCTGAGCAATCTGGAAAAATTATCAATGTAGCTTCAGCGGCGCACGCTTTCGTGAAAGACATGCAGTGGGAGGATCTCAATTATAAACAAGAATTTAAAATGGGTTTTAAAGCCTACGGACAATCCAAGCTTGCCAATATTCTCTTTACCAAGCATTTAAGTAAGAAATTATTGCATAAAGGTATTTCAGTAAATTGCGTTCATCCTGGAGGAGTGAATACTGCCCTAGGAAGTCAAAATAAATCAATGCTGGGTAAATTATTAAAAATATTATTGAAACCCTTCTTTAGATCGCCTCTTAAAGGAGCAGAAAGCATCCTTTTTCTAGCAAGAACTAAAGATAATGCTGTAAGCGGGGAATATTTTGTGGATAGCAAAATCAAAGGTACGTCTAAAGCTTCTCATGATGCATCGTCTCAAGAAAAATTATGGGAACTATCAGAAGAAATGGTTCTGCAAACCTTTGATATTTAATATTCCACTGGATCAATATCCAAAACCCACTTAACTGAACGCTTATCGGCCTGGATCTTCTTCAAGATTAACTCTAGATTCTTGCTTAAATTTTTTCTTGAGGAGGATTGAAGAATTATTTGATGGAAATAATTTCCTCCTTTTTTGGCTACACTTGCAGGAACCGGTCCAAAAAGCTCGATTCCAGATAAATTAACATTGGCTAGCTTGTTAAGGGCGTCGATATTTTTTTTAATGCTCCTTGAATGGCACCTAAGAATTGCCTGAAAAGAAAATGGAGGTAATTTATTTTCTTCCCTTTCTTTAAGAACCATAGTGGCAAAATCTTCATACTTACCATTTTTAAGGACCGCTAATATTGGATGGTCAGGAAATCCGCTTTGCAACAATACCTTTGCAGCAGTCTTTTCTCTGCCAGCTCTGCCTGCAACTTGAATAATTTGTTGGCCTAAATCCTCCAGAGCAAAAGGATCTAGGCTTATTAAGCTCTGATCTAAGTTAACAATCACCACTAATGCTAAATTTGGAAAATGATGCCCTTTGGTAAGCATCCTAGTCCCGATCAGAATGGAAGATGAATGCGTATTTATTTCTTCAATAAGATTCTCTAATGCTCCTACCTTGCGAGTGGTATCGCGGTCTACCCTGATGATGCTTGAATTTACAAATCGCGATTGCAGAAATTGTTCAATTTTTTCAGTGCCCTGACCGCTCATGATTAACGATGGCTCCTGACAAGAAGGACAATGCTTTGGTACAGCAAACCTAGAGTCACAACGGTGGCAAATCATGCGTTTTTCTATGTGATGAAATACCAGATTGGATTCGCAGCTTGAGCATTGAGCTACCCAACCGCAACTGGCACATAAAAATTTTGGGGCATAACCTCTTCTATTTAAAAAAATTAATGCCTGTTGTTTTTGCTCAAGGACTTTCTCGATCTCTACTAAAGCTTGCTGGCTTAATCCCGACTCTAATGCCTGGAGATTGGTATCTATGATGCTAAATTTTGGAATAGTGCCAGCCTGCACTCTTTCTCTTAAATGGCTAACGGTATATCTACCCTCATTGATAGACCTTAAGGTTTGTAAAGAAGGAGTAGCGCTTCCCAACACTATGGGTATATCAAGCATTTGCGCTCGCTTAATTAATAGGTCTCTTGCTGAAAAACGAAATCCTTCATGTTGTTTGTAAGATTTATCATGCTCTTCATCCACAATAAAAAGCCCTGGATTCTTAAGGGGTAGTAATATGGAAGACCTGGTTCCAATAATAATTTTGGGGGCTTCAATTGCAGCCTCTTCCCATACTTGCATTCTAGCCTTTGGTGTCATGCCTGAATGATAGGCATAACAAATATCTCCAAATCTATCTTTAAATCTACCCAGTGTCTGAGGTACTAAAGATATTTCAGGAACAAGCACTAAGACTGATTGTTTCTTCTTAAGAATGCTCTCAATTGCTTCGAGGTATACCTCTGTCTTGCCTGATCCTGTAACGCCTTGTAAAACATGCGTATTAAACCCGGTGATGTTTTGAATGTTTGCTATAGCAGTTTTTTGCTCTTTTGTGAGCGAAAGGTTTGATTTTGTTATGGAATAATGAACTGATTCAGTAATCGTTTTCGGGAACGTATTACCTAATTTTTTTAAATAGGGAGGTATAAAGTTATGGACGGCCTCACCTTTGGGATGCTTATAATAATCTGCTGCCCATTGGATAAGTTCTAGTTGATGCCTTGAAAATAGTGCTTGGTCGTCTAATACATCCAGAATTAAATTGGTTTGAAATTCAGGCTGGGAAGACTTTCTTAAAACGATGCCAAGTAACTCTTTCTTGCCAAATAATATCTTTACACGTGAACCAATTTGTATAGCTTTTGAGGACTCATAGGTAAAGAGTTGTGGCAATGGACGATTAACCGCCACATCATAAAAAAAATTTTTCACAGGTATTTGTAAAAAGCAGTTACTTTGGTATAGTGCTCCTCCTTAAAACTAATTTTATTATGAAAACTGATATACATCCGAACTATCAAGAAATTAAAGCTACTTGTAGCTGCGGTAATTCTTTTTCGGTGATGACTACCCTCAAGGATAATCTCGCGTTAGATGTATGTTCTAAATGCCATCCTTTTTACACTGGCAAGCAAAAAATCTTAGATACGGGTGGAAGAGTTCAAAGATTTAAAGATAGATTTGAGAAAAAATAATTTTTTTTATTTTTTTCAAAAAAAAGTAGCTAAATGCTACTTTTTTTTTGCCTTTATTCTTGCGTTGCGCTATAACTATTTAACATAGCAAGGATTAATTATGGTCAAGTCTTTAAAGTTTCTTTCCCTACCCGTTTTTTTAACGTTTTTTTTAGTAAGTTGTTCGTCGGAATATGGCTCTGATGATGGACTAGACCTCTCTAAAAGAACTTTTTATAACGAGTTTATGGCTTGTACTGCTGGTCCTGACTACTCACCAGCTTCTATGACAGAAATGATTGCTGACTGGCACAAGTTGATCTCAACAGAAGATCTAATGGGAGCTTGGGGATACGCTCCAACTTCTGAGGACATGAGTAACGGTTGGTGGGAGCTGCAATGGACTTCCAAAGAAGCAGCAGATACGGCTTGGGCAGCATGGTTAGCAAATG